>NZ_JAMYNL010000030.1:0-50834 GCF_040319065.1 Mesorhizobium sp. M0968 | reverse complement strand
ACGACGAAGCGTGCCCAGATAAGGCGACTGAAGCCAAGCACCATCGAGAATAGCCAGACGATTCTCGGCGTGGTCGGCTCATCGGCAAAGACGACATTGAACTGAGCGAAGTCGACCTGCGCTTGCTCGCCGGGCGGGGTCTCGAAGCGAACCTCGTATCCACGCTCCGCCGCGGCAGGACGGACGTCGCGCAGGAAGTCGGTAACGGCCGTGTAGCCGCCGCCATAGCCGAGGTCCTTCAGTTCGCGGAAAAGCCGGCTGCCGGTGAGCCCAGGATATCGCGTGACACGTTCGCGAAGATAGGCCGTGAAGGGATCGATCACCGCCTGACGCGGCTTGCGTGGTCCGTAGGCCGGAGCCTCGAGCCCGCGCGCAATGTATTTGCGCACCGTCTTGCGGTCGATCCCGCTCTCCCTGGCGATCGCCGACAGCGACAGGCCCTGCCGATGCAAATCCAGTATCATCATCATCTCCCCGATCTTGATCACCGAATCCCTCTCCCGACCATCAGGAGAAGCATCAACGATCACGCGCCGCCGGTCTCCCGGAGCGCGCTCCGGAAGACCGGCGACAGCGCTAAACTGGGGAAGATTCAAACGGCACGTCTGGGGAGTATTGAGCCGGCATCGACAAGAATCTCCAGGGTCGCCGCCGGCGATAGCCTGCCAAGACGGTCACCCACGCTTGCCGTGGGCACCCGTAATGGAAACGATGGCGGGCGCTACCGTGACGAACAGGATATAATGCTCACCGGCAGCAAGCTGGTTGAGGAAGGCCCCACCGTCATGAAGCCAATGAACGAAGAGCACCTTGCGGTCCTACGCAGGCACATGGTCGAGATGATTGCAATCCATACCGACCTTGCAAGCGAAGAACTCGGCAAGGCAGCGCTCGATGAGCGGGTGATGGCAGCGATGCGGCGAGTGCCGCGGCATCGCTTCGTGCCAGCCTCGGTTGCACCTTATGCTTACCAGGACATGCCGCTGCCGATCGGCTTCGATAAAACCGTCTCGCAGCCATTCATCGTCGCTCTCATGACCGATCTCCTCGCTCCCCAACCGCACGAGGCGGTCCTCGAGATCGGCACTGGCCTGGGCTATCAAACCGCAATCCTCGCGGAACTCGCCGGGCAGGTTTGGAGCGTAGAAATCATCGAGGAATTCGTAAGCCGTGCGGAGGCTCTCCTGCAGGAGCTAGGCTTATCCAATGTCGGCATTCGTGTCGGAGACGGGTCTCGCGGCTGGCCCGAGCACGCCCCATTCGACAAGATCCTGGTCACGGCGGCGGCTGAGCAGACACCGCCGGCTTTTCTGAAGCAACTCAAGCCGGGGGGACGGCTGGTTCTGCCTTTGGGATCTAAAGAAGCACAGTTTCTGACTGTCATCGACAAGGATGCGGCAGGGCAGCTCGAGACCCGGAAACTCATCCCGGTTCGGTTCGGCCGGCTCGAAACCGTCTAGTGAGGTGCGACAACTGACGCGACCGCGCTTTTCCGCCGTCAATCAGATGCCAGCCTTCCGCGTTTCTTCGCCCTTTGTGAACGCGAGAAACAACACGTCGCAGACTTGTGGCACGCTTATCCGCAGCGTGGCCTGAGTTAACTGCGACATACGGCGCCAGCATAGTCTGCTGAGGAAGCGCAGTCTTCGGCGGCCTCGCCTGCGGGCGAATGCCTGTCCGCGGGATTTCCTCACGACCGAGGCGCAAAATGATTCCGCGACATCTGTCATTATGCACGACGACACGCGCGTCGAGGAGGCCCGCCATACGGCCCTCGATACCACACTTCTGCAGGCCTTGCCGTGGATCGTCTCGCTCAAGCGGGGAGACTTAACCACCTGATGCTTGCAACACCTTGATCTAAACGCAGTTTACCTCATTCAAACAGACGAGGACATTAGGCCACCCCTCCCCTACGCTAAGAGGTCGTTCGGCCGACTTTATCCGGGAGAAACTATTGTAGTCGTATGGAAATAAAATCAAACTCGCCGATTCTTCATGCAGACACTATTGGAGTTCATGTGCTCGCATCCCATAGGGGGAACGTTGTCGAAGGACGAGTGGGGGAACAACGATTTTCTCGGTGTTACCGCAAAAACCTATAAACCCCATTCGGTGATATGCCGCCAGGAAGACGACAACGGTGAGATATTCATTGTAAAATCGGGTTGGGCTATACTTTATCACGCGCTGCCAGACGGAGAGCGGCAGATCATAGACACTCCCCTCAAGGGGGACGTTGTCGGTTACCGTGGTTTGGACGGACCCCGTCTTGCGTCGCTGGCGTCCATAACCGAACTAGCTGTCTATGAAATTTCCAGTAAGGAACTGGTCGAGGCGATCCTGTCGGACGGCCGAATCGGGAAGAAGATCGCCTCCTCGCTGGCGCGCCTGAACGCCATCCTTGCCGAACATCTGATAAATACCGGGCGGCGGAACGCGATGAGGCGTACCGCCCATTTCCTGCTCGAGTTGGAAGAGAGGCTCTCCATGGTTGAGCTGTCGGTTGATGGAAGATATGAGTGTCCTCTTGCCCAGCATGAACTGGCCGACATCCTCGGAATGACCACGGTTCACGTCAACCGAACGTTAAGGGAGCTCCGCAAGGCCGATCTCGTCTCTTTCAAGTCAGGCCATGTAGAGGTGATCAACCGCAAGAAGCTGGTCGAAACAGCCGGATTCGACAGCGAGTACCTCAGGTAGCGGCTATCTCTCTTTGAACGCCAGCGCATGGACGCCAAAATGAAAACGGTCGTTCCGTCGCCGGAACAGTTCGAGACGACATTTATGGAGGGCTGGTCGTGCGCAGGACGCCTGACGTCTCGACGACAGCGGTATCCGGCTCGAGGCGGTCGACGGTTGGGCCGAGCGGAACGCAACCCGTGCGTGCTGACCAAGTGTGACAAGGGAGATCATCGTGGCCGCGGCAACTCGGCCTATCGCGCGAGTGCGGCGTGCTGCCAAATTATGCGCAGAGGACCGCTTACCAAGGCCTGCTCGATTAAAGTGGGGAGCCAATGCTGCCAGCACTGTCCCCCGACAATGTCAACGGCACTTTCGGCGGTTCTGGTCTGCCTATGAAATGTCGGAGGCACACGCTGATCCAGATTCGGCTGTCTGCTGGGCTGAAGATGGCTGGGTGTCCAATGCATGCGCCTTTCGCACAGAATCCAGCCCTTTGGGTCCAGCTTGGCATCGGTTCCCTGAAAATTACCAAAAAAGCAATCTATGTTAGAGACTGCTTATAAATAACCCCTACACTTACCCCACGCTGGGTATCACTGGGGGTTGGGGAACTGACAACGACGCAAATGGGGTAATCGAGTCTCGACCCTTCAAAACGCGCAGTACCAAACTTTCACTGCGAGAGAATGCGGAAATCATGTCGGCCAGCGCGAGACGGCTTGTGTGGGAAAGAGGGAGTATTGACATGGGTGCCACGGCAGGACTGCACAATTGTAATTCGGCCAGTCAGTCAGAAGTTCCGTCCGGCGGACCGGGAATCGACCAAGGGCAGACAGGCAGGGAATGCCTCCTCATCTTGGACGGAAGGGCTCTGGACCGCGAGTGTCTCGCATCGGCTCTCGTGGACCACGAACTCGGCATGGATGTCGCCGCCTTGGGGTCCATCGAGGAATGGCGCGTCAGAAAGAGATCGGCCCCTCCCCTTGCAGCCATACTCTTCAACCTTGGCAGTCGGAAGGTCACCGATCGTGGCATCGCTGACGAGATCAGGCATATTTCGTGCGAGTTCAAATCAGTCCCTGTGGTCGTCCTGGCCGACACCGAAGACCTTGCCCAGATACTGACCGCTCTCGAATGCGGTGCACGCGGTTACATTCCGACCTCTGTTGCAATCAATGTCTGCGTCGAGGCTATCAACCTTGCGGCAGCGGGAGGCATCTTCGTGCCGGCGAGCAGTGTCCTTGCTATGCGGCACCTGATAGATTCGGGCAGCAGCGACACGCAGCCTTTGGCAGGCATGTTCACGCTTAGGCAGGCCGAGGTTGCGCAAGCGCTCCGGCGCGGCAAGGCGAACAAGATGATCGCCCACGAACTGAATTTACGCGAAAGCACGGTGAAGGTCCACATCCGCAATATCATGAAGAAACTAAAGGCGACCAACCGCACGGAAGTCGCCTGCAAGGTCAACGATCTTCTCGCAGAAGGAAACTCTGGCTGAGGAGTGAGCCCAAGCGTAACCTCCCAACTTGCGTGAGTCCCGCGGCCGCATTCTACTGCTGAAGGTCCAAGGGCGGAATCGGCAGCTGAACGGCTGTCTAGCCAGACGCGCTCAGCAGCCCGAACCCCGTTTCGAGGAGCCATTGCCTTGGTGGAGTAAGCTTCCTCTTCGATCTGGATAAGGACCGCCACCGGTTGGTCGCATTTCCAAACCAGGAGGCCGCATTCTCCGCCTTCAACCGTTCCTATCCGGGTTTCGCTGAACTACAAACCAGAAACAGTTTTTGTTTGGCCCATTTAATGAAAAATCCCTCAAATTCAAAATGGCAGTAAATATCCGTCATTCTTATGATTTTTGTCAATCACGCAGAGTTTAAACTGTTTGAGGCGATCTAATTCGGAATCCACCGCTGTTGAGCCAGAGAGGACAACGGGTAAAAAACAACCGGACCTAAGTGATACGCCCCTGTGATAAAGTTTCCACCGCTTCTTCGGCCATCGCCCGGAATGATTTGAGCCCATGCGTCCTTGATCGGGAACGAGGCTTCGGAAAGTGCACCAGCCAAAACGAAGCTCTGTCGCAGGTCAGATAGGAGGACGATTGTCGAAAACGAGGTATGCATTTTTTGCTTCAAGTAGATCATGCCGGTGGTGAGATTCCTGAGGTACCAGCGTATCGTTCCCCGGCGCGCCGTTGCCAGACGGTCGAGTAAGCATACCATGATTCATCGCCCAAACTGCAGCCTGTGTTCGGTTGCGGACTCGAATCTTTCTAAGTATGGCTTTGACGTGTACCTTCACCGTAGCTTCGGCAATGTTGATTTCGCGCGCGATGGCTTTGTTTGACTCCCCATGGATCAAACGGCGCAGAATACAGTTCTCGCGATTCGACAAAATTACCAATTCTTGATCTCTACTATCCAATTTACCTTCCACCTCTGGTAACTCATCAGCTATCGGTTCATCTTTCGAACCTTGTCTTATACCTTCAATAACCATCGAAGTTTCTGCAGGTAGTACCGTTTGCCCAAGCATAACCAATTCGAGGGCTTTGATGAAGGTGTCGTAAGCAGCGATCTTTGTCAGATACCCGTCAGCCCCCGCATGAAAGGCTGAGACTATATCGGTCGTGCGACAGTGATCAGCTAGCGCAACGACATGGCTGGCTGGGTAAATCGCCTTAAACTCAGCAATCTGCGCGAATTCAGCTTCCGCATCAGCACCGCCGATATCTATGATTAGCAAGATCGACCGGTGATGCGGTAGCGGCTTTTGCAGAAGATCGTTAACAGAAGCCGTAGAGAAAAGAACACGAAAATCTTCTTCATTCAGGATTCGACTAACACCTTCTCGAAGTAACTCGCTTGGCCCGACAAGCACGGTTATGAAAGATTGCCTTGTCATCATCGATTCTCACCCGGCGCGATTGGGATACACGCGCCGATTAGGTGCTCCACGCGCCAACCGCACAGTTTCTTTTTTAACCTTACGCCAGGAAAACCGTACACCAAAATACCCTCTTTAGGCGTAGGGCAGCATCATCGAGGCGTATCCGAATCTTCAACCTGGGGCTTTTGGTCAAGAACCCGAGCTCGTGGTTTCATCGACTCAGCCTATCGTAGCAAAGGATTGCGCGGCCGCGAGGATTACCGGGCTTGGTTTCCCGCGCGCCGATGAAAGGAACACATGAGACGGCCCGTTCCGCTATGGCTACCTCGATATGATTGCCAAGGTTGAGAGCTTGGTCGATTCGCGTCTTAATTCATCTGACGCGTCAAGCCGTGCATCAGGTCGTCCACATAGCAGAATGACGGCGCAGAACCACGGCGAACCACGGCGCCGGGGATCCTGGAATGGACCAGTTGCACCTAAAGTCGTGCATTCCGGTTGCCGGGATCGCCGAGGCAGGAACGATCGAAGCGGCAAGCGACGGTCTCCGATTCTCGGTCGTGACGACTACACGGGGCTGGTCTTGGAGCGGGTGGCCAAATATGGTTACGAGGCTCTCTTACCGGCGAGCGACTTACACAAGGCGACGTTGTCGGACTAATGGATTCCGTCCGCCTTGAAGCGGGCCCTGGCTCGCGCGTGTGAGGCTGAGGATGCGGCAGAGGCAATCGTCATCGGTGCGACTGCTTGCCGTGCAGGCAGTCGCATTGCGCTCGCGCTTTTCAATTCCGATCATCGAGCCTGTACCAATTGCTGTCAGACTGGCGGCAGCACGCCGCGCGGGCGCATATCAAAACTGTCGCCCAGACGGCACGGTCTCGCACATTTTGCTGCGCCAAGAACCACATTGCGACAGCGGCTCACCGGGCCCGCAGGTCCTCCGGAGTTGGAAAAGGAGCTTGTTCCTCGCGGCGCAGCAATGATTGAGGATCTCGTCGTAGTCCTTGAATATACATTGGAGAGCCCCTTGTCATGAATTGCCGCGGGGTTCGACTGGGTTCAGTTCCAGTGAGCGCGCGGCACGAACATCAGAGTGATGTTGTCCGGCCGCGTCACTTAGATCCGGCCTGATCAGGATCAGCACCGAATGCGCGCCGTCGTCGGCGCTCCGACTGATCTCGGCGAGGTGCTCCCGCATCGCCTCGGTATCGCAACAGGCAAACGCCGCGCCCTTCCGGAGGCAGACGGGCCGCTGGTCGAACCAGTGGGGGAATTTCACACAGTAGCTTTGCCAATTGCTGCGAGTCCAGCAAGGCTCGGTAGGTGTCTCCAGTTGGGCGATGTCGCGAAGGCGCTCACCGAATTGCGCCGCAAGCTGCCGCCGCGTGACGAGTGCGGGAAGCCGTTGCAGTTGCTCACGCCGATGGCAGCGTGCAGGTCGGTCCGTCGGTAGTTGTAGCCGATTCAGGATAGCCCTCGTAGATCACCTGTTTCGAGCTGTGCCGGACCGTATCGGTAACGTTCATGCGTGCATGACCTTGTCTCCTGTCCTCGGGGGTAAGTTCACGCGTGATCCGACATACTCGACGACGTTTGCAACTCGACGTAGGCGCAAGCTTGAGCGCAAGGCCAATCGCCCGGGAGAGTCTCAGTATAGCCTTATCAACGCCGTATTATGGTCATGAACGTTAGCATTATATCCCCACATGAAATTTCTGGTTGTATTGTCAGAATTTCGTTAAGACGATAGATTGTCGTTTTATTGTCCGTGAGTGTCTTTGGAGATACTTTAGAGATTACTTTAACTGGAGAAACACATGAGATCGATGAGTCGCAACAAGGAAATACTGGGGACACACTCGGAAAGGTTGAACAACTTACGCGCGACGACGGAGGCAGCCGAGTGACGACCGAAGCTCCCATTTCCACCACTTCCGCATCGACGGCAACGACGCAGCCGGCGCAGGGTCTTACCTACACCACCACACCGATCCAATCGCAGTATGATGGCCAGGTGATTGAAAATCTTGACATCTACGTCACCAACGGGGACGCGGTCACGATTACGCACGACAATGTCATCCTGCGCAATTGTCTTATTCATCACGTCGACGGTGACGGGGTGGTGGTATCGGGCGCAAACGGCGTCACAATCGAGAACACCGAAGTCATCAACGCCGACCCGCCGGCGGGAATCGACCCCGAGACGAGCCCGAACATCAACAACATCAACGCAGAAAACGCCTCGAACTTGACGGTTCATAACACCACAGTGCGGGAAGGCTCGACTGGCATCTATCTCGTGAACTCGCCCGGCGCGAGTCTTTCACGCGTCGATGGCTACGACTTCCATGGCCCAATGCCGCGCGGTCAGTTCGTCCAGTTCAACAACTCGGGCAATAGTTCGCTAACCGACTTCCATGCCGTAAACGACGCCGGCAGTTCGCATCCGGAGGACATCGTCTCGGTATATGGCAGCCCGAATACGACGATCTCAAATGGGGTGATCGACGGTAACAACTCTCAGACCGGAGTGGCCGTCATGTTCGAGAACGGATCGACCGGCGGCAGGGTGGATCACGTTGACGCCATCCATCAGGGCAATGGCGCGTTCTCTTCCTACGCGAGCGATGTGACCTTCGATCACACGAGGTCGTTCGACGGTATCGATGAGGATCAAGGCCGCGGGCTTCCCTCGTCGAATGGACTGATCTGGAATGTAAGCTCCGGTGGGGTCAGCATCCTGAACTCGAGCTACACCAACCCTGGCAATCCCAACAACATCATTTGGGACGCGTCAAAGGCGGTCGTGGCCGACGTGCACGAGGATCCCACGGCGACCCCAGTGGCACACGTCGATAACCAGTTCACCTGGGACTACGCAGCGGATAGCTCGACCGGCACTGTCACGGACGCGAGCGTCACTTCCTCAATCACTGGCTCGACCGGGACTGACACTGGATCTGGAACCGGGACTGTCCCTCCTTCCGGCGACACCAGCGATGGGACCTTGTACGGCACCAGCGGCGCCGATGTATTGCATGGAACCAGCGGCCACACGATGATCGGCTATGGCGGCAACGACACCTACTATGTCGACAATGCCAACGAGAAGGTGGTTGAGGCAGTGGGCGGCGGCAACGACAGTGTGATCGCCTCGGTGAGCTATGCGCTTTCGGCCGGCTCGGAAATCGAGCATCTCGCCACCAACAACCCGTCCGGCACGAAGACGATGAGCCTCACCGGCAACGAGTTCGCCCAGACGATCGAGGGCAATGCCGGCAACAATGTCATCAACGGCGGGCTTGGCGCCGACGTCTTGACCGGTCACGGCGGCCACGATGCCTTCTCGTTCAATACTGCTCTTGGAGCCGGCAATGTCGACAAGATCACCGACTTCAAGCGCTCCCTGGACACGTTCCATCTCAGCGATACCGTTTTTGCCGGGCTTCAGCCGGGAGGGCTTCCATCCAAAGCTTTCTTTGTTGGTGCAGCCGCGCATGACAGTTCCGATCATATCATCTACAACAGTGAAACTGGGGCGCTCTCTTTCGACAGTGACGGGGCCGGCGGCGCATCTCAAACACAGTTCGCCACCCTTTCTCCACATCTGTCGCTCACCGCAGCCTCGTTTTTTGTGACCTGAAGGACTATGCGGGGAACTAACATCCCGCGAGGGCTGCCCTGGCAAATAAGGACTGGATCACAGTACCTCAAAAGCCATGATCCCGAACCGAAGGTCAGCGTACCAAAAAGGGGAGCCCGGTTTCGGAGAAGATCACGCTCAATGGAGTTCCATCCCGATGTCATCGGGATGGAACGGACTCGAGTTGTGAGCTTTCCGTTGTAGTCGATGCGGACCGAACCGAGGAGACTGGAGTTACCGACTTTCAGCACTAACCGGAGGGTACTAAATCAATATTCACAAGAATGCCCGTCTGACGCCGTGGCGTCGAGAGGAACTGGCTCTTTCGGCCATCGAGCGACGTCTTTCCCAAGCCTTGCGGCGCAGGCCTATGATGTGTCGAAGCGAGCCGGCCTGTGAAGCTGGTCGATGGCGTCGATGTGCCGGTGGTCAACCCAACCTGGCTTCGACGCGAGATCGGCGTCGTTTTGAAGAGAACGTGCTCTTCAACCGGTCCATTCGCGAGAACATCGCGCTCGCCGATCCGGCTATCCCCATGGAGGGGGCATCGCTCGCCGGCGTTTCATGATTTCATCCTGGGACTGCCCGAGGGCTATAACGTGTCGACTGCGTCATTGCCGGCGCCTGGGTCGCCGGCGTCGCGCGACATGGCTTCTCATCGAACGGATACTCTGATCCTCGAAGCAGCGGACGTCTCGGCACTGACAAGTTCGTGTAATTCCGAGGTTATCCATCCGGCACTACGATCCGGTCGAATCGCTAAAGGCTCAGATCTCCGTTGCGGGTCGGGAACAGCTCTATCGTCACTGTGAGCGAGCCGCCGATTCCGCATATGCGCCTCGGCACGCCTTATAGCCGCAGGAAACCGGTGCTTGCTTCTCTCCAGGCAAACGCGTCCGGTTGCGCCGCGGGAGCACCCGTCTGTCGGCCAACCTACAATTGACCGCCTGGCGGGCTGTCCCTCTCCTAACCAGCAGGAAGGCAGATGCGCGGGCATCCAGAGCCCATAGCCCCGCCTTTTCCACGCCAACCTACCCGATCGTACTTCGGTCTCGTCGACATCTTGCGCCATAGCGAGCCGTCGTAGCATGCCGTCAGGCCGCTTTGGGAACGGCCGACGGTAGCGCCGGCGGCTCGGGATAGGTCATCGTGCACCGGTATCCCCGAGGAAGGGCTCAGTTAGTCCGTCTGCGCGGGCAAGCGCAGCGGCACTCTTCTTGCGTTATCCAAAGTTTCTGCGCATGGCCATTCAAACGGCCATTATGGGAGTCGGTGCGTACCTGGCTATCAACCAGGAAATCTTCGGGGCGCGTCCTGTTTGCCTGTTTGCGGCGTCACTCATTATGGTCGGGCGCCTGCCCCGACGAGATCATGCAATCGAAAGTATCGTGTCCGCGCGCAGCGCCCATGCGCGCCTGGAAAGCATATTCCAGGAGAACCCGCCGATGCCCGGACGCCTGCCTCTGACGCCGGCCGTCCGGCGCGCCCTCCATCCCAGACGGGTTGCCGCGGTGCCGGCGCTACGTTCGGGCGACGAGCGACGGCAGCAACTGGTCACGACTGCCGAGACATGTCGCCAGCCTCGCCGAAGCTGGCGAAAAGGTGCACGTTGCAGATGACGTGCTCAACCGACCGAGCGCGCACCGCGGTCCGGGGCGTTGTCGGCTTTAAGGTACACACGATACGAGCCGTCGGTTCGCGCCGGGGAACCCTTGATGGAGATCATCCCTGATGACGACACTCTGACCGTCCGGCGAAGAGTCGCCGGTCGACATCAACAATGTTGCCGAGGGCCTTCCTGCCGAGATGCGACTGCCTTCGTTCAAGGCTCGCTCGACGCCGGTTGCGATCGGCGAGGTGGAGACCGTTGCCGGCGGACGCGCCCCATGAGGAAGTGACGCGAGAGCCCTACTACGAATTGAAAGGTTCCGTGTAGGTCTCTCAGTTCCCCGAACAGGTCCCGCGAAAAACTCAGGCCCGGTATGGAAAAACTCAGGCCCGGTATGCCGGCGGAAGTGGTCGTTGCTAGCGGCGCGCTGACCGTGCTGTCCTACTTGAGCAACCTCTAACGGACGCGTTCAGTCTCGGCATGCGCTACTGACCTCCTTGCGGTCGACCCTTGCTTAGACGGGATCAGGATAGACCGCAGAGACGAGGAACGGTCAGAACGACCAAAGCAACCATTCTAAGGATTGTGCCTAGGAGGACCAGAGTGGACGTGGCCCGTGTCGCCCAATCCATTCCCGGGACGCGCGCCATGCGATGCGGCAATAGCTTGCGAGTTTAAGCTCGTGCCAAGCAACAGAGCAATGGATGGAGGTGTTACAACAGCAAAACGCCCGGCGTTCTTTAGAAATTCTCGACGCGCCTGTTCTTCCGGCACTTGGATGTCTGTATTTCCTTTGGCAGACTTCCCGCTCTCCATCGAATGTACTCCTATCATTGTGTAACAACTCCAACGCTCTAACTTGACATATGCATTTTGTGAAGACAAGCCGCCATCAAGATACAACCAGGAAATTAAGTATTACTACATTTTTGACCCGAGATCGCCGTCAAGGAGGATGCTGGTTGCGCGGCGTCCAAAGTCGAGCGGACTCCGTCGGCCCGAGCCATCGCCATGTAGGAGTCGCCACATACCCCACAGCGAATTGCCGACCAGGCGCAATGGAACGCCGAGGACGGGATGGTACAAGGGGAAGACGCGCCGCCAGTGTTGAAAGCGAACCAAGGGACGCCGCACATATTGCGCCGGTGCTCTGACGCCAAAGAAGTGACTCAAGGCCAAGAGTTGAGTATCGAACGCATTCCGCGCATTCTGATCGGGCAAGCATGTTCGAAGCTCCGCCCAATCCAGCTTATGCTGTTCCGCCAGCCGTGCCAGATCATAAAGGTGGCGAAAGTCGGTCCTTCCGCGCCAGTAGTCCGCCTCCTTGATGAGATCATGCATGATCCAGTGGAGGGCCCTCGACTGTGGGGCGGGGATTTTCACCCTAAGGCCGTGACGGCGGGCAAGCCTCGGGGGCTGGCGGTCAATCTCCCGGTACGGCCGGAGCTCCAGGAGACCGACATCTTGCGGGCGCGCCATGCCACCAGCGACCGTCACTTCGGCGTAGCCAAGCTTGGCAAGACAAGCCCGGGCAGCCCCTTCTTTTGTCGTTTCCACAGCCAAGTCGAGATCGCTCATGATTCTGTCGGGAACCCTGCCGCTCGACGAAAGGAACAAGGGAACGGCCCCTTTGAGCAGGACCGGAACGACGCTCCCCTGATTGAGGGCAGCAACGGCTTCATTCAGCTGCCTGCGCAAGCGCAAATTGCGTTCCCGGTTGCAGCCGTAAATGAACTGAAGATACTGGCCCACTTCTTCGGGGAGCCGGTCAAGCTGGCCCGTGTGCGCAAGAGTGGCGCACAAGACGGGCGTAAGCAGAGTGTGGTTGGCGAGTGCAATCACCGCCAGCCAGTCGGCCGTTACCACCAGGCGCCCGTTAAGTCCCGCGATCAGGGACTCGAACGCGTCCCTGGTAGGCTTCATCGGCACGCCGCCTTCAGCAGTTCCAACCCGTCACCCAATTTGGCATAGGTCAGGCAAAAGCCCTCTGCCGATCGGATGACTTGGCAAAGAGCGTCGAACGCAGTGCTACTTAGCTCTTTATTCCGCGCAAAGGCGCCGTTCAGCAAGCCACCCAGGATCTCGCTCGGGTCAATCACGCGCAAGGAAGGTTTGGCATCCTGCGTCCGACAGAGCAAGACCACCCAGCCCACGGGCCGGGGAACGGGAGGGACATGATCCCTAGGCACAAGAAAACGCACACGCCTGCGATCGGGGCGCCGGTAAACCCGAGACCTGCCGAGTTCGGGGAAATATTGTCCGACAATGGACCATGATCCCGATTTGACTGAAGGCGCAAAAGCAAGGCCGATACCCTGTCCGGCCGAGTCGAGAAGTGTCACATCGTCTGCCGCGAAGCCAAACCCCGCGTGGACCAGCGCCAATGTCAGGGTCGTCTTGCCCGAGCCAGGGTTACCACAAAGGAGGAGCGTGCGGCCGTTCTTGAACAGCGCCGCCGCATGCAGGGCGAGTTCATATTCACTGTGCCCAAGCACTTCGGCCAGCAGTTGCCCTTTGACCATAATGGGTATCTCGTCTCGACCACAGGAATCAGTCCAGTGGCCATCCCGGAACAGGTGGATCCGCTGCCCACGCTCAACCAGATGGAATAGGACGTCGACGGCCCTGTTTCGAACTTCGAGATGCTGAAATACGGTCGCGGCCGGAAAGGCGACGGCAGCCGGATACAGTATGCGCACACACACGCCTGGAACAGCAACGACCTGGCAGATATGTTGATGAGCTGCGGTTGGGCACGGCGGTGGAGCAGGCTGGATTAGGCCGAGCCGTTCCCAGTCTTGAAGGGCAGCCTCGACATAGCCATAGGCCTCTTGCCTATCAACGCCACGGGCTGCCATCTCGCCCAAGATAGCCTGGACCGGCACGCCTTCTTCAAGCGAGCGCCAGATATCCGCCGCAGTGTCATTGAGCGCAAAGACTACCCCCTGCGTTGAACTGAGCAGGATGTTTTGCCCTTTGATGCATGCAAGCCGACCTTGGGGAACTAACCTCGCCGTAGCGTACTCTACAAGGGGAGGCTCCGCAGTTCGGTCAGTGGTTCGGGTTTGTTGAGGGCCCACAGAAGCCGTCATCCTCGTTTGTCTGGGCGTGGAGATCGTTCGATTCGAGTGGAACTCACGACCAGAGAGACACGATCTTGATGGCATTCCCCCTCCGCTCCCAAAGCGGTAACTTGCCAATGCCGTTGCCGTGCGGGCACTTTTGCTTGAAGTCGCAGGTTATGCATTGAGCGGTCGCTGTTTTTCGCCCTGATCATCGCTTGCATTCAGTTGTTCTGTAACAGCGCCTTTTGTAGTAGAGCCGCACCTCTCATGGTGTCGAGCCTCACCCAAAGTCGTATTCAATTTATACCGAAGAAGAGGTTCGCTTTTTCCGAGTGGGGTGTCGCTTGGCAGTCAATCGATGGGTCGTCGGCCAGCCGCCACTCCTTGCAAATCAATCACTTGCCACATAAATCGGCAAAGTTGGGCTAGACGGCGTTTCGCCCCGTCCAGATGCGGGGGATGGTCAGAAGCAGGATCTTTACGTCGAGCCAGACCGACCAGTTGTTGACGTACCACATATCGTGTTCGACACGCTTGATCATCATGTAAACATCAGGCGTCGCGCCGCGCCAGCCATTTATTTGTGCCCAGCCGGTGACCCCCGGCTTCACCTTGTGCCGAGCCGGATAAAGAGAGATGATCTGGCTGTATTCGCTGTCATGCGCGAGCGCGTGCGGCCGTGGGCCTACCAACGACATGTCGCCCTTCAGCACGTTCCATAGCTGTGGAATCTCGTCGATACTAAACCTTCTCAATATGCGCCCAACGCGGGTGACGCGGGGATCGCCCCTGCAGGCTTGATGGACAATGGGCCCGTCCTCCAGGATCGTCATCGTTCGGAACTTATAGATCTTGAACGTGCGGCCATTGAACCCGGCCCGACGCTGACAGAAGAGCACCGGCGCCCTGGATTCGAGCGCAATCAGCGCCGCAACAACGGCCAAAGGGGGCAGAAGAAATGGGAGGGCGACAGTGGTCAGCACAAGATCGAAGAGCCGCTTCATCAGGAGCTGAGGCGCCGTCAGGGGCGCGCTTTGCAATTCTATCGCCCTCGTCCCCCCCAGGTTGACGACAGGTCGCTTCAAGAGTGCGCTAACGACGTGGTCCGGTAGGAGCCTTACGGGTACCGCGACCACGCAAAGGTGGGCCGTGATTTTCTCAATCAGGGATATGTCAGCCCAACTGACAGCAAGGACTATCTCGTCGACCGAACGCCGACGCACATGTTCAATGAGCTTATCCATACACTCAAGGAGCGAGCTCTCGCTGGATGCAGCAGGCAATGCAATCGTTTGGCAGACCTGGCATCCGGAAGCCTCGATTGCCTGGACAACGCCGCTTGGCACGCGCACGTCCGATTGCGTTACGATCACTACTTGCGGTTTGGCAAGCATGTCCGACCTGGTCAGCGAGGCAAACAGTCGTCCGGCGCCAAGGCGCACGAAGATGATGCCGCCAAGTCCCGTCACGAAGAACAGCATGAGGGCTTGGCGCGAAAACATGTCTCCCACCTTGAGTGCAAGCGCCACAACCGACAGGCAAAGAAAGACCGCCGTCCAGATCAGCGCGACCTCCTTGATCTGAGAGGCCAGCGACCGCAGCTCGGAACTCAGATACAGGCCGCGCGCATATGCGGAAGTCGAAAAAAGGGCGGCTACAACAACACCGAGCCCGAAGTTCCGGCCGTACTCGCCGAAATGTCCGAAACTCACAAGATCATATACCATTCCCGAGCCGATGCTGAGCAGCACGACGGACATTGCCTCGAGAAGCGGAGACGACTGCAGAAGAACATTGACCTTGAGGGGCGCGTTCCACCGCGGTGCGTTTGACGTGGCGCCCGCACGGGGGCCTTCATGAAGAAGTGCCATGACGTTCACCTGCGTTCGAAGCCGCATTCATCGACCAACATCGGACGACCCCCCTCCTCTGCTGAAAACCACCGGAGTGCCCAGCGTGACGTGGCACCCCTCGCCTGCGATCATTGCCCCTTCACGCGAAGTTCGATTGCGGTGGCTGCGGTAGCACGGGGAATGGCCAGAGCATGGCAGCGACACTGCGCGAATCCAATTCGGCATAAGCTCTAACCCCAAAGGGTAGAGCCGGCGGACACACCGACCTTCCTTGCCCGCTTCCGGCGCCTGTTAGTCTTTCGAGTACCTCGAAATGATATGCTCTCGCGCGCAGGCCTGGAGCGGCGGACGCTCCGACGGAAGCGACCGGTTCGAAACTGCCGCTCTTTCTCTTTTTTTGGGCACCGCTGAGCGCCGAACCCGAAACCGGGTCTCATTTTAGGGCCTGATCGTCTAGGCGAGCGCCATAGCATCGGCGGCGATCCGTCGCAGCTGGAGCTTGCGAACGTGGAGGCGTGGGAGCGGCTGCATGCCGATCGTGGCTAGGATGTGATCCCAACGGTAGACCCAATCGTGCATCTCCAGGCAACGGACCGTACTTGTCCGGCGCAACAATTCCGTACGGCAGGGGTTTGCGTCGAGTTCGCCAATTACGTCTGCGATATGGCTCGAGTCTGGTGATACCTCGATCACTGCGTCTGGCCAGTCGAAGTGCGCGCCGAATTCGGCGCATTGCGGCGCGGTCCCAAGCATGACGGCGCCCCCCGCGGCCCCTTCGAAAAGACGGGCAGGCAGCACCTGCTCGCCGGCAACCGTGACGGCCTTCGAGTTTGCAAGCGTCGCTGGACTGAAAGCCATGAAATAGCGCGTGCGCCTGATGATATTGGCGAGCAGCAAACGATGCTCATGCCACGCCTTCACCCGGGAATCTGTGCTTGCGAGCGTGTCGTAGAGATAGAAGAGGTCCCGCTCTTCGGCCAGCTTCAGAAGCTGTCGGTGTATCTTCGCGGCTCGGTTCCCGATCGAGTATACGTCGATCACGCGTTTGACCGGCGATAGGTACGGCGTTGCAATGAGGCCGTCGACGGCCGTGGCAAGGAAGGAACAGGGCGTGCGGGTGTATTGAGGCAGGCGAGGTATGCACGCGCTGTGCAACAGGAACACGTGGTCGAACTGGTCCAGGAGCTTCAGATATCGGCGGTCCTCTTCGAGAGTGCTCGACCAGAGCTCGAACAGATACGCGACAGCAACCTTGCATCGGCGGCGCCAGTTGTGGATCCGAGACAATTCTACAAGGCTTTGCGGACTCCAGGCGACGAAGAAGAAAAGGTCATAATCTTGCGTGAGCCGAACATGCTCAATGCTTGGCGCATTCATTAACCCCAGCCCTTTGCGAAACGCGTTTGTCAGTCTGTTGAAGTCACGCTGGACGTTGTGAGGGTCGTGCTTTGGCAAAATGGCGTGAAAGCGTCTCGTTAGGTAGTTGTCGATGCCAGGGGCGATCAGATCGGCATCCTCGCATTCGGCAACGATGCGGCAAAACTCATACGCCGACGCAAAGTGAGCCCGGTCCTTCGCATTGAATTCAGAGGCAACCAGTGTACGTCTCTTCAAGGAATTCTCCCGGCACTTGTCATTCGACTTTCAACTATTCGGCCGCCGCAGGTTGGCCCGGCGCATAGTGCTCCAGTGCCGGGAGGGGTTGCCGACCCAGGATCATGTCTGCTGCCTTTTCCGCGATCATAAAGACAGCGGCCGAAGTGTTGGCCGAGGGAACGGAGGGCATAATGGAAGCATCAACGACCCGCAGGCCCTCGAGGCCGTGGACCCGCAACTGGTCGTCCACGACAGATTCAACACTAGCGGATGGGCCCATCCGGCACGATCCGCACAAATGATAGGCTGTCAGCCCGGTTTCGCGGGCAAACTGCAGCCGGTCGGCGTCGTCCGTTGTTTTCGGGCCGGGAAGCTCTTCCGTGCAGTTGTAGCGCCTGAGCTCGGGGGCCCGAAACAGCTGCTGCACAGTCTTCATGCCGTTGATGACGACCTGTCGGTCCTGATCATCGGCGAGATAGTTGGGCTGGATCAGCGGCGCTTGTGACGGATCTGCCGAGACCGCCCGAACATGTCCGACGCTCTTCGGTCGCAACTGATAATAGCCAAGCTTGATGACCGGCAACCGCCGCGCGCCACCGTGATCGGTATAATTGCCCAGGGCAAGGTCAAGCTGGATATCGGGGGTGGAGTGAAGATCCCGCGAGTTGACGAACCCGTAGACGAGCGACGGGCTGACGGCGAGAAAGTTCGGGCGGCCCAGCATCCATTTCGCTGCCTCGCGCAGGAGGGCGAAGCCGTGTCCGCTGACCGTTTCGATGCCCTCCACCCGGGCGATCAGGTGGACTATGTAGTGGTCCTGAACATTTGCACCGACACCGGGGGATTCGTGCACAACCGGAATTCCAAGGCCGGAGAGCATTCTCGCAGCACCCACGCCTGACAGCTGCAGCAGCTTTGGTGAGTTCGCCGCGCCAGCGGAGAGGATCACCTCTCGACGGGCCTTCACACAGCTGGTGGGATGACCCGGCCCCCCTCGTCCATATCGAACGCCGATGGCACGCTTTCCCTCGAACAGGACGGCCGTGGCCTGCGCGTTAGTGCGGACGTCCAAGTTCTTCTTTCTGGCGATCGGCCGTAGGAAAGCCCGCGCTGCGCTCACGCGCCATCCGTTATCGATATAGCGCTGATAGTAGCCCACACCGGCCTGGCTTGCCGCATTGTAGTCGGGATTACGCGGGATGCCGGCATTGAGCGCGGCCTCGATGAATGCATCACATAGTGGATGTCGCCAATCGCAATCTGTAACTGGAAGCAGTCCGTCCGTCCCGCGGTAGAAGGGATCGCATGCCCCAAGCCTCCGCTCGGTTCTCTTGAAATAGGACAGCACGTCGGCGTAGCCCCAGCCTCGATTGCCCTGGTGGGCCCACTCGTCGAAGTCTGCAGCCGCGCCGCGGTTGTAGTTCATCCCGTTAATTGCGGTCGAACCGCCTAGTGTCTTGCCCTGCGACATCGGAATAGAACGGTTGGCCGTCCCCGGACTAGGCTCCGTGTCGAACTGCCAGGCATATTTCGGATTCGAGGATGTCTTGTAGAGTCCCGCCGGAATGTGCAGAAGGATGCTGCTGTCGGCCGGGCCCGCCTCGAGCAGGCAGACCATATTGGTCCCATCAGCCGCCAGACGATTGGCCAAGACGCAGCCTGCCGCCCCGGCTCCGACGATCACATAGTCAAAGACGTCCGCTTCAACCGACATCGCCTCGCGCTCCGCTTATTACCAGCTTCAGAGAATGGCAGGGAATCCGGCCGATGGCACTTTGCCCATCGGAGTTAAGCCTTATGGAGGGCTTTCGCGGCGGCCAGAATGGAGAGATGGTGTGCGAAGTGCTGTGCGTGCATAAGCCTGCCGCCGATGTGCATTCTTCGCGAACCTGCGCCGCTGGCGCACAGGGGAAAAATGGGGATGCCTGACGACAACCTGACCGAAGAAGCCGCCTTGCCGAGAGGTAGGGTTTATCTGCATCGCGTTGGCCACCTCGACGTCTCCGCACAAGCCGAATCGACGTTTGGCACCCGAACTGGGCGGGCTGATAAATTTCATGTTGCGCGGCCGGCAGTCTCTTGAACCCCGGCGCCTTAATCGGCGCCGTCTCCTTGCCGGGCTGCTAGCGCTGCCTGCCTCGGGTGCCGTCGGTGCAGCGGTGCCTCTGGCCCAGGGGCGATCGGGCGATAAATGGTTCGGGGGTGCCGTCTCCCTTGCGCGTCCAAGTGGACCCGTGCTCACGCGCGCGGATGGGCAGATCATTGAAAACCTTGACATTTACGCCCCCTATGGCAACGGGATCACGGCACTCCATCAGGGCGTCATCGTACGCAGCTGCCGCATTCGTCATGCCATGGGCAGCGGAATATACGCCCGCGGAGCCGCCGGAATACGCTTGCAGGATCTCGAGATCGATCATGTCGGCGTTCCCCCGGGGACCGAACCAAGCCAGAACCGCAACAACATAGAGCTGGAAAGCTGCCCCGATGCGATCATCATCCGTGTCAAGGCGTCCCGCGGCTCCTCCAATATCTATGTCTTCGACTGTCCAGGCACCCAGATGAGCTTCCTCGAACTCCACGACGCGCGCGGGCCGTTCCCCCGTGGACAGAATGTGCAGTTCGACCGCTCTCCGGATACGAGCCTGGAAGAATTCTCGGCCGAGAACGGTCCCACCTCCTGGACCGAGGACAACATTTCCGCCTTTCACTCGGATCGCTGTACAATTCGACGTGGACTCGTCTTCTACAACAACAGTCCCACGGGCGCTGGCGTCATGCTGGAGGGAAGCTTCAATTGCCGGGTCGATGACGTCGATGCCGTTCAACAGGGCAACGGCGCCTTCTCGGCCGTTCCGCAGGGCAAGGTCGGCAGTGGCGGTTGTTCGTTCAACCGCTGCCGGAGCCGGGACACCTACAATGAGCCACGGGACGGCAGGGACACCCCGACATCCAACGGCCTGTCGTTCCATACCCGGATATCAGAAGGCGCTGAAAAGCACAGTGTTAGGGACTGCTGCGTCTACGCGCTCGCCAGTCCCCGCAACCTCATCTGGCAAAGGGCGGCCGTGCATGCCGGTTGGTCCATCGAGCGCAAGCCATTTGATCCCAGACCGCCATTGCGGCTTGCCTTCAACTGGCAGTGAGCAGAGATCCGATGTGGCCCTATCGACGACGACGCCAAAAGAGAAGCAGGTCTGACAGCATTGACCGCGACGGCGACATCCCAAGCGTCCAGAGAGGCGCTGATGCAAGAATCATGCGTCCCGTCGTCGTGCTCGTATCGATAGGTGTGTCGACGATGCGAAGACCGACATGCTTGCTGCCAAGCCTTTCGATGAGCGCCAGCACTTCGCGGGTTGTGCGCGCAACACGGTACGGCTTCGTGACCGCAATCACGTCTCCTTTCCTGACACATGCGATCGCCCTCTCGAGCTCCGGCGTCGAACCGAATATGCCAGTCTTCTCGCAGAAGAACTTCTCGGCTCCCAAGCGGGCAAGATAAAGCTTTTGCGCCTCCAGCCTGGCAGCGGGTTCGAAGGTGTTGATACGACAGTAGCCGATGATCATCGCAATCCCCAATCGTAAGAAGCTTTCAGCGAGGGTCCAAGGTGCCCGAGGAAGCCGCTGACGATCTGCGAGCCTGAATGCCGCTGCGGCTCGGCAGTCCCTTTGTCATCTCCCATGTCCGCAGAGATCCGCGAGCTCGAGATATTGCTTTGCGACTCCCTGTGCATCGAACCGTCCCACCCACTGGCCGGCACCTGCCGACAAACGCGACCAAAGGTCATCATCGTCCAGCACAGCCTTCAGCGCTGCGGCCATCGCCTCGGCCTGTGGTTCGACCACTGCCCCATTCACGCCATCCGCGAGCAGATCCCGGCTGAGCCTTGAAGACCCGACGATGGGCGTGCCGGTGGCGATCGCCTCCATCACCGTTGCCGAGGCGACAGGGACCGTATAGCGCGTGGGGAAAGCGGCGACGCGAACGCGGCTGTGTAGTTCGCGAACGCGTGCTCCCTCTGCCATCCCGAGAAGGACCACGTGCCCCCGTATCGCTTCAGGAAGAGCGTCGACCGCCTTCGTCACCGGTCGTGTGATGTCACCCGTCAGGTAGAGCCGTACGGAAGGGTCGTTGAGGGCGCCGAATGCCCGGATCGTCGCCTCTGGCACCTTGTAGGGCGACGTGCCGGCATGGAGGATTGCCCGCTCGCGCTCTGCCAGCCCACGAGACGCATATGACTGGCGATCGATGCATTTGGGAATTTTCAGGATTTGGTCGCTTGGCAGCCCAAGATCTCGCACCAGTTCCTCCTGAAGCTCGGTCGTGGAGGCGACGACGTAGTGGCAGCGCCGCATGCTCGCGCGTCGAATGGCTCGCCATACTGCCGCAAGCGGCCCTTTCCGCCTCTCGAGATCGTGAACGACCTGGACGATCGTGCCACGCAGCGGTAGCGGCACCGTCTCGCTGTGGATGACAAGGTCCGGCCGGAACCGATTGATGATACCGATCGCCCGCAGCCATGCCGCGACTGAGGCCGGTCCGGTCAACCGCGTGCGGCTCAATCCGATTATCGGCAACTTGAGGCGAGGCGAAAGAAGTCGCTGGAATTTCGCGCTTTCGAAGGTGCCGACCACGATCTGCACCTGGTGCCCCAGTTCGAGCAACGCCTGGGCAAGTGCCACAATGAAGATGCTCACACCATCAGGTGAATCCAAAGGTTCGCGCCGGGTCAAGACAATGCGCATTCGATCGAACCGTGACAACAGGTGCCTGCGGGCGGCCGCAGCCTCCAGTGGCACCGTGTTTCAGCAATGGAAGCAAAAGAGGACCTCGCCGAAGTATGCGAGGCGGCAGGATCGATCCTCGAGCAAATGGGGAGTACCCCGGCCCGCACTGCGCTTGTTGACGCGTGAAGCTTGGTCTGCCCTATGGGCCGCCCTGGTCGGTTCCTGCCAGCCCATGTTCCGGCCCACCTCACGACACTGCCGCTAAGGCCCGGATCGGGCGCCTGACCAGGGGTTCATAGATGGCCATCAGCCGATTGAAGTTTGCTTCGGGCGTGTACCGCTCCTGATAGGCGGCATAGGCCCTGCCTGCCACTTCCTGCAAGGCAGATCGGTTTGAAAGCGCCCAGCGCACCTGATCGGCCAACGCGCCGGCATTGCCGACAGGAACGACAAGGCCGGTGACGTCTGGCTCAACGACCCCCTTGATCCACGGCAAATCCGTGCAGATGACCGGCAGCCGGCTTGCGAAGGCCTCGATGACGGTCATGGGAAACAATTCATAGCCTTTCGACGGAAAGAGCAGGAATGCTGCAGCCTGCATCTCCTTCAGCACCGTGTCGCGCGACTGACGCCCGAGATATTCCACGCGCTCGCCCGCAGACTGCTCGACGAGCGGAGCCAACGGCCCGTCGCCGATGATCCGCAGCGGATAGTCGATCTCCTTCCACGCCTCGAGCAGCGTGGCCACTCCCTTGTGGTGCTCATCCAGTCGTCCGACGAACAGCCCTCCATTGCGACGAAGGTCACCGAAGATCGGCGGCCTGGCAACCGCATTCGGCTTGACGACGATGCGTTCGGCCGGCAGGCCGCCTTCCACAAGCTTGTGCCTGGCCCAGTCGGTAAGGGCAATGAAGCGGTCGACCTTGCGGGACCAGGTGCCGGCCCGCTTGTGAAACTCGACCATTGCGGCGACGGCGAGCGTGCCCGCCAGGGAATTCCTGTAGACCTTCTTCGGAACAGTCCACCAGCAGGCGTGGCGGAGACTTCGCTCCCGAAGCCTCTCATCGGGATAAAGCAAGGCGCTGGGACAGAGAATCCTGAAATTGTGCAAGGTCATCACTGATGGCACGCCGGCCTCGCGGCACGCATCCAGGATGGAGGGGCTCAGGAGAGGAAAGAAATTGTGGATATGGACGACATCCGGTGAAAATTCCGCCAATTTTCGGGACAGGGTCCGCCGTGAATGAGGGTTGTAGATGACCCCCACGGCGCTAGAAATCTTCCGCGCGACCGACACGATATCGTCATTCGTGGCGGAGAACAGCTCGACGTCGACCCCATTCTGCTTGAGGCACGCGAGCTCCTCCCGAACCACGCTGTCCTCTCCGGCCCTTATCTGGTAGAAATTATGAACCATTAAGACGCGCATCGCAGTCCGCCACGTCCGAATCTCAATTCGGCATCCCGGACGCCGGTGGCGACGACGCGACGGCTCCGGAAAAGTCGACCTTTGGCAAAACGACCTCCACAACGTCGCCGGGCGCAAGCCCGAGATCTTCGCTGCCAGGGAGCGTCTCGGCGCCCTGCTCTCGCTTTCTATGCACTGTTATCTCGGGCCGACCCGCGGCTATCAGCAAGGTGGATTGCGCTTGACCTGTAAGCGCCAGCTTCTGCGCAGTACCCTCAAGACGCGCCGAGGTCTGGGCCAGATTCATATAGGCCTCCTGTAGCTCTCCCAAGGCCGCGATTCGTCGTTCACTGTCGATCTTGTTCATCTGTCTGACATATTCGCCGCGCTGGCGCTCGATGTTCGATGCCTGGACGATCGTATCGAGCAGTTGGGTTGATGACATAAGCGCCGCTCGACGGGCTTCAGATAGGCGCGTGGTCGCCGCCAGGCCCTTCTGAAACAGCGTCCTGACTCTCTCGTAGTCGTCGGTGTCGGCCTGGCTTCCCTCCTCGTCCTTCTTCTTCTTTTCAGACAGGAGCCCCAGTTGCATGTTAGCCTCCTCGACAGCACGTCGCAGAAGCTCCTTGTCCTTTTCACTGTCTGACTGACGAGCTTCGATATGCGCTGTTGCCGTTTGCTTCAATCGTTCGGCGAGCGCCTCAGGCACCGGTGCGTTCTCGACATGTTCGACTTCTTCGCCGAGTTCGGTGCGAAGGCGCCAAATGCGAACCTGTTCCGTTGCGAATTGCGCCCATAGGGCTTTGTACTCGGAACGGAAATCGGCCGCTTCCATGAGCGGATTGGCGATGCGAACCTGGGCAGCGCTGTAGCCACCCGCAACCGCCACAGACTGTCGGACGGTCATACCCGGCCGGAAGATGTACTCTCCCGGCCTGGCCACATCACCATAAACATAGATGGGCCGGTATTCGGCAAGCGAAACGAAGACCTGGTCCGTCTGGATCAGCTGCGTTATTTCACGGCCGTCCTCGGTCCCCCGCCGATAGGGCTTGCTGGCGAGACTGCCGGCGATTATTTCCTGCGCTTGTTGAACGGAAAGGCCGCTGATTTGAACCGCTCCAACCAGCGCCAAGTTCACCTCGCCGTCCACTCCGATCAGCAATCGCTGCCTGAAATCCGGAATACCAGGGACCGATACTTCCAGCGTATCTCCGGGCTTTAGCTTGTAGTCGGCAAGTGCCGCTGTCGGAATCAGAGCGATGGCGCCAGCAAACGAAGCGAGGCGGGTCGAAGCCATGGTCATCGACAGCGCCGACAACAAGGATCTCAACAGCTTCATGGGTCCCCCAACGGGTTGCCCCCGTATCTCTACGGGCGGCTTATTACGGGTTTCTCCGGCGCGGGCGAACCTGCGCAGTGGATGGCCCTATGCTACCAGAAGAGGCATAGCCGAGGCCGAGGCAAAATGGCTGGCTCGCTGGCTCTTTCGAGGCACTCCTGATGGACCGGCACGGCGCCGCCGCATGAGCGGGCACATCAGTGGACGGCTCCCCTGCTCCTGCCGCGCCAAAATCGTACAACGCGATCCCTTCTACCGAGACCGATAGCCTGCCCTATGTCGGGAGGGCCGCATCCATGTTCGTTCCGATGTATGAACAAGCGTAATGCTGCGTTCGATCCGGTTCAACTGGAGGAAGTTCCACAGCCAAGGCCGGAACGCTGGCGCGAAGCGCAATCAAATAGCCGTATGAGAAAGCAATTCCCACAATCTGTAGAGGGCTCTCCAGGGCCGGATTGACGAACATGGCGAGGAAAATCGTGATGAAGACCGTGGACGCATGATTGCGAACACCGCGTGGCAGTCGATTTGGCGGGAAGGCCACCAAAATGGCAGACACGATCAAAATGAAACCAATGACCCCCGTCCGCAATATGGCTTGAAAGAACGAATTGTGAATTCCTGTCGAGAGTACCTCAAGCATTCTGGCATGCGTAATATTATGGGTGTCGGGAAGAAAGGTAATATCCTCGAATCCGGGAAACTCGTATCGCCATCGGACAGATTCCCTCCCAAATCCGATGCCAAACCCGTATGTATCCGCAACGGATACGAGTGCGTCCGAAATGAACGCGAGTCGGATCCCGGAGTTCGGGTCCAGAGCAAAGGTTTGAGGTATGAAGTTGAGCCCGACGGCATAAGCCGAAGTCAGTGCGGTCGCCAAAGCTGCGGCCATCAACCGGCCGGGCACGCCAATCAGAATGACGATCGTCGTGACCGCAAGCACCTTGAACTGAGCCAAGGGGCTGGCGAGGGCTATTCCCAAAAGGAGCAAAATGCCGCCGTATCGGCGCCAGTCGTTCGTCAGAAAGATACCGCCTGCAATGAAAAACACGGCAATGACCATGTTGTTGATCAGCGCACCATAAAGAATCACTATCGCGGCTTGCCCAGATGCGCGCGGATATTGCACGTCCTGCTGAAACATCACCGCCGGCGCGACAACGAGAGACAGGAACAGGAAAACGGGTGCACCAAAAAAGGCATTGCCGCTCATCAGCCTGCGGCGGAAATAAGCCTTGGACGCCCATGCGACGGCGAAGAATCCAACAATCGGGACGATTTGCCTTGTGACTGCTTCTTGAAGGAAGTGAACCTGCCAGGAATCCGGCATCAGCCTGTATCTGGACAGCAGGGCAATGAAGAGGCAGAAGGCGGTGTAGACCGCGAGCAGACGAGGCGGCACCGTCTGCCGCAGCAAGGCATAGGCCAGACAGACACCGACCGGGACCACTATGAAGAAAAGGCCAAGCAGGCGCAGGGATATTGCGAGGGCGCAGGCCAGCCAAATGCCCGAGAGAAAGAGGGTGTAGTCGAGCACGTCAGGGGAATGGCTGGAAACGAGGTCGACCGGCTTTGAACCCTTCCTGCGTGACAATGTCGCTGGCGAGGTCATGGCCTGTATTCCCGGTTAGGACTGAAAGCCGCACGGTTCATCCTGGTCAAAATTACTGCCGAGAGTTTCTCTGCAGGGATGATGCGCAGGATTCCTTTGAGGTGATCCGCGAAAGTGCGGCGTGCCTGCAACACCAAAAGGACCTCGTTGATGACGCCCATGGCAGCTTCCAGATCAGCGATGCGATCGGTGCTGTGAAAATCAACCACTATACAACTGTATTCTTGCTGCAGATGCTGGAGTGCAGCGGAGATGGAGAGCGAGGCATTCAACTCGGAGATTGACCCGGTGGGCCTGAGAACCAGAACTTCCAGCCCTCCCTGATGCGCGGGAATGATGGCAAACGCCCTTGCGAGCTTGCGACCTGGCTCCGCGTTCACCATTGGCTGGTTCATCGATGGCTTTTGCCAATTGGCATCAATGAGCAGTGTCTTTTGCCCGGTCGCCGCAATGAGCCTTGCGAGATGAACCGCCACCGTGGAGCTTCCGGACTTCGCGAGGGGTGAAGCAACGCCGATTACAAATCCGCCTTGGCGGCCCTGAACTCCGCGCATACGGCTGGCAATTTTGCTCAGCGAGCTGTGAAGCTCGGGAGCGTCCTTTGAGTAGACGGGCTGCAAAGACTGCTCGCATGGCCCCACAACATTCCACCTGCGGCGGGGAATTCTGCGTATCCCTACAATCCGATCAAGGCCGGTCGACCTGTGCACATCCTCGACCGTTATCAGGCGGTGGTTCATTGCTTGCCTGATCAATGCGTGACCAACGCCGGCAACCCCACCGGCCATAACGGAGAGGGCTACCATCAGGACGGGTGGCGGCCAACTGCGTTGGCGAGGCGGTTCGGCCGCGGTGATGACCCTTGCGCTCGGGATCAGCGACGAGGCGCTAAAATCGGAGAGGGTCCGCTGCAGAAGGGCATTGTAAAGCGAGCGATAAACCTCGGCCGCGCTCTGCTGCTCGCGGAAAAGGACTCTTGCCCTCTCCGCAGATTCAGGGTCCGATTGGAGTTCCTTCAGTGATTCGGTCACAAAAGCCTTTTCCCGAAGTTCCGCCAGCCGCTTGTGCAGATCAGATGCTTCTTCCGCGCCAGCCGCCTGCCTGCGCTCGCGCTGATTTCCGATGTAACCGTCGGCGATCGCGTTCGCGAGCATGGCGGAGAACTGAGGATCGGAAGAGGTGACCCCGATCTCGACGGCGCTGGAGGAACCCATCTGAAGAACGGAAAACGCGCGCCTCACAAGGACCATCGCCTCATCCCGAATATTTGGCTCCGCCGTCGGCAGTTCGGTGCCGAAGTGAGACGCCAATTGGCCCTGCACATAGCTGGATATCCGGGTGCGCAAGCTGTCGTCCGTCACAAACTCTTCGTCTTCCGCTAAGCCAGTGTGGTCAACAACACGTCCGACGACTTCGTCCGACTGAATGACCTGTATCTGGCTCTCTACATAGACCCTCTCATCCGCCTGAGCTTCGCCCGGTTGCGGAGCGGGCGGAGATGAAAGGAGGATCGTCGCATAAGCGCTGTAATATCCAGGCGAAAGGACTGTATATGCGCCGCCGACACCAAGGCTTACAACCATCCAGAGGAGGCAAAGGCGCCAACTGCTTCGAATAAATCTCAAGATGTCTTTCACGGTCAGCTCGTCGCGATCCTTGGGAGGTATCTGCTGGTGAGGCGACCCGGACGGCTGAACGACGAAGTGATCGGTGGCGAACATACAGACTCTCCTACGACTGGAAACGATCGGCCTCGTGCTCCAACGGCGCGGATTGGGACGCCGGGGGATGTGCTCGCACCCGGCCTGCGTCGCAAGCCGCCGCCGTGCGAAGGACTGCAGCTCCGCCAATGAGGAAGAAGCCGGCTGAAACCACCAGCACGACGACTTCCTTCGCCACCATCGCGTAAACAATGGCTTGCTCCGCCATGACGAAAGACAAAGAATATGCGGCCACCAGGAATACTAGCAGACCGGCTGCATTAAGGGCCGCCCATTCGTTTTCATATCCGTAACTAAACATAAATACATTTGATGTGAATGTATTTATATTCATAAGAAATGGTATGATTGCCATCGCACGCACTATAGGTGTCGCTCCTGAAAATTTATCTCCAAACAGAATCAAAATTATGTATGGAGCAATAAAGAACATTCCAATACTCATCGCCGCCCCGCCCGCTACGGTGAATAGTGATCTTCTTATCAATCGAACCCCGGCAGCCGGATCGACATGAGCGTAGTATGAAACCCTCGGTATGAAAGTATCCATAAGCAACTTGATAAATACTCTCGAGGCTAACAGAAACTTTTCGGCGACAGAATATTGCCCGGCTGCGACATAGCCTGCGAAATGCTGGACAAGGGCAACAGGGAGGGTGACGAGGGCAGTCTCCACGGCTATGAAAAGGCATCCCCTCCAGCCATTGCGCAGCTGCATTCCAATCGTCGAAAGCGTGACGGACCTGAAGCCGCCGAACCCAATGGGAAGGATGAAAGGTAAGCAGATGACGCCACTGACGACGGGAACTGCGCTCTGGATGGCAACGGCGAGTGCGACCTGGTCAGGTGATGCGACCATGGCGACGAAACAGACGAGCGCCAGAACGCGAGCAACAACCACGGCGACGGCCGCCTGCCAGGCGCGTTCAAGGCCGACGAAGAGCCATGCCGGAAAAATAATGCCGCCGGCGGCCGAGAGCATCGCGCACAGGAATGTCGGCCTACTGAGCGCCAGCACGTCGCCGGCCAGCACAAGGCCCACCAGGCATACGGCAATGAACAGCACTGCCTTGGTGGCCATGACCTGAGCAACCAGGGACGCGATCGCCGCCGGCTCGTATCGGAGGGAAGCTACCCTGCGCTGCGCCGTCCAATGAAATCCATAGGCCACAACGACGGCAGCGAGTTGTCCGATGGCGAGCGCATACGCGTAGCGCCCGAAACTCATGGGTCCGAGGACACGCCCGGCATAGGGCAAGATGATCAGCGGCTGCAGGACGTCGGTGACATGCAGGACAGCCAGACTGGCGGCCTGTTTGCTCAGGGTCATGGTAGCCTCCAGTCAGGTGCCTGTCGAGGCAATGCAAACCACCCAGTCCAGATATGGCAGCGCCGCCTCCCAGAAGCAGCGCCAAAGAACAGCCGGCCGTGAAGAAGTTGGCGCAGATCGGCAATACGGCGGTCCAAGTGTGTTCACTGGTTCCGCCTCCCTCTAACCGTCACGAAGTCTGCGCCTGGGAAGCAGCGTTGCCTGCAACAAAGCCAGGATGAACAGGCTGTTCGTCACGAGATACCTGCTCGCCAGCCGGCGGGGATCCTGGAAGAGCCGGTGCAGCCATTCCAGCCCGCTCTTCTGCATCCATTGCGGCGCCCGTTTGACGTCTCCGGCGTGGAAATCGAAAGCTGCTCCTACCCCTAACATGACCGCATTGATCCGGCCGCGATGCGCCTGCATCCAGCTTTCCTGCTTGGGACATCCGAGCCCCACCCACATGATCCTCGCACCGGACTGATTGATCATTCCGACCACTGCCTCATCCTCCTCGGCCGACAGAGGGCGGGGCGGAGGTGAGTAAGAGCCCACGATGTTTATGCCGGCAAACTCGGTTCGAATGCACTGTTCGAGACGCTGGAGAGTGCCCGGGCTGCCGCCGTACAGGAACATTGCCGAGCCCAGTTCCGATGCCCTCCGGCAACAAATCCACATCAGGTCCGGTCCGGCGATGCGCGGCTGATCCGCGTGTCCCTGCCGTCTCAGCATCCAGGCCACCGGCGCTCCATCGGGCGCGACAAGATCGGCGCTATCCATCGCTTCGGCATGGGCGCGATTGCGGCGGGCGGTGACGACACTGTGGGCATTGCACAGGAAAACCGTTCGGCTCTCCCGCCGCAGGGCCCAGTCGAAGACGCAGTTGACTGCCTGCGCCAAGCCCAGCGCGTGCACGGGTACCCCAAGCACTTGCTCGCGCACCACTCCCTGATCGATCGCGAGCTCTGTCATGCCACCCTCGATTGCTGCAATGGTGAGCCATCATCACAGCGTGCGGGCACTTCGAGTGCAAATGCTATTCCGAACGGGAAGCTGGCGGGCGGCGCTCATCGGAGGTACTTAAAAGGAATATCCGAATATCCTGTCCGAACCGGTGTGGTGCACCCCGATTCTGAGACACGAAAAGGGTAACAGTTCTCCATTCGTTAAGGAGAGCTGATGAGGAGAGAAGAACCCGGGGCGGCGGTTCAGTGGCGAATTCAAGAGAGCGGCGGTGTAACGCATGGCTGCGGGCGCCAATATGAGCAAGTTGGCGCGGGAGCTCGGCATCTCTGGCAAGGGTCTCTATCGCTGGCAGAAGCAGTTTCGTGCAGGCGGGCCAGCAGCTCTGCGCGGTCGCATGGGTCCGCCGCGAGCGGTACGCCGGCTAGGTGAGGCGGACGACCCGGGCGGTGCAGCGCCGGCATTGCCGTCGGAAGCGCTTGACGAGCTTTCGAAGGCATTGGCTCGGATCGGCGAACTGGAGCGTCTCGTCGGGTATCCGGTTCAAAGCGTTACCCATCTATCAACTTGTTCTCTCCGTGCTGCCGAAAGAGCGCATGGAAGGAGCGGCCCGTCGCGCCGTCGAGCAGGAGGTAAAGCCCCATCACCGCGGGTTTGCCTACGGCATTGTTGTCGGGCGACACCGTGACGATCTTGACGCCGATATGGCCATGTGCCGACGTGTCAGCTGTACGGAGAACAAGGGATATTCCTTTTAAGTACCTCCGATGAGCGCCGCCCGCCAGCTTTCCGTTCGGAATAGCAATTGAACTCGAAGTGCTCGCACGCTGTGATGATCGCTCACCATTGCAGCAATCGAGGGTGGCATGACAGAGCTCGCGATCGATCAGGGAGTGACGGCATGTCGCAAATCTTCGCGGGATGATGCCCTCTGGTTGCAGCCTAAAGAATTCACACAGGATTATCTGGCATCGCTTTGCATCGCATTGGCGCAGATCGATACGGACGCCGTGCAGGAGGCGATACAGTTGCTGCGCGCCGTACGCGATGCGGGCGGCACAGTCTTCGTCGCCGGCAACGGCGGCAGCGCAGCGACCGCCTCCCACTGGGTCAATGACCTCGGTAAGGCCACGAAACGCTCGGGAAGGCAGCCAATCCGGGTCATAGGCCTGACAGACAACGTCTCCTGGATGACGGCACTCGGCAATGACGAAGGCTACGAGCGTATCTTTGCCGGCCAGATGGAGAACTTCGCCGAGCCGGGTGACGTGCTCATAGTGATTTCAGCCAGCGGGAACTCGCTTAATCTCGTGCGGGCAGTCGAACTCGCTCGCGAAAGGAAGGTAGCCACCATCGGCATTGTCGGTTTTGACGGCGGCACGCTTAAAGAGCTCGTCGATCAGCCAGTATGGGTGCGGTCCGAAAAAGGCACCTACGAACTCGTCGAGGACGTCCACGCCGCGATCTGTCATGCCATCACGCGATACCTCATCGCCGACCGACCGGAGCGCGGTCAATGAATATTGTCCTGCCGAGCTCGCCCTGCCTGCAAAAGGCAGATGTCGAAGGCCGCGGCTACAGCCGGCCGCGTCAGGCGGTCATCCTGGCCGGCGGGCGTGGCACGCGCATGCGGCCGATCACACTCGATCGCCCGAAACCAATGGTGCCGGTGCTCGGCCGCCCTTTTTTGGAATACCAGATCGAACAGCTGCGGCAGGAGGGGTTCGAAAGGGTTCTTCTTCTACTCGGGTATTTGCCCCATGTGGTGATGGACCATTTCGGCGACGGCAGCAGGTTCGGGGTCAGTATCGAATATGCCGTCACCCGTCCCGACGACCTCACCAGCAGCCGGGTATCCAATGCCCGTCACCTCATAGATCCGTGCTTCCTGCTGCTGTATTGCGACAATTACTGGCCGATGCGCATGGAGCGGCTGTGGCAACGCTTCTGTGCGGCCGGCAAGCCTGGAATGATTACGGTCTACAGCAACAAGGACGGCTATTCACGCGGCAGCGTGATCCTTGATGCGAACGACAATGTGACCGTCTTCGACCGGCTCCGCACCACGCCCGGGCTGCAGGGAGTCGAGATCAGCTATGCCATACTAACCGATCTCGCCCTCGAACTCCTGCCCGACGAGGACACCCTCTTCGAGGAGGCCATCTACACGCCGCTCGCGACGCAGCATCGCCTCGCCGGCTTCGTGAGCGAGCACCGCTATTACAGCGTGGGCTCGATCGAGCGTCTACCCGCGACGGAGCGCTTTATTAGCCGCGAAAAAACCATGCTCGTAGACAGGGACGGCGTACTCAACTGCAGACCGCCACGGGCTCAATATGTGTGTTCATGGGACCAGTGGGAGTGGGTTCCGGGTGCAAAGCAGGCGTTGGCCCTTCTGAACGAGGCTGGCTACCGCATAATCATCATCTCCAACCAGGCAGGGATAGCGCGCGGAGCGATGACCGCCGCTGATCTCGAGGCGCTTCACCAGCGCATGTGCGCCGAGTGCGAAGCCGTCGGCGGCAAGATCGCGGAGATCTACCACTGCCCACACGGCTGGGACGACGGCTGCGACTGCCGCAAGCCCAAACCCGGTATGCTGTATCAGGCACAGCGCGACTTTGATCTCGACCTCACACGCACACTCTTTGTCGGCGATGACGATCGTGACCGTCAAGCGGCCGAAGCCGCGGACTGCCTATATGCGCAAGTAAGCGAGCGATGCTCGCTTCTGGACCTCACCCGTCAACTCCTTTCGAAGCGGAGCGAGGGCAGACATGAATGAACCAACACGCGTTCTCGTCACCGGACACAATGGATATCTCGGTTCTGTCATGGTGCCCGTGTTGCAGGCGGCGGGCTATGAGGTGGTCGGGCTGGATATGGGATATTTTCGTACGTGCACCCTGGGAGCCGACAATACCAGTGTGCCCGAGATCACAAAGGATCTACGCGCCATCGAACCCCCGGATCTGCAGGGCTTTGACGCGGTGATCCATCTGGCGGCACTCTCGAACGACCCGATCGGAAATCTCAACGCGGATTGGACGAGGCAGATCAATGCGGAAGGAACAGTTCGTCTGGCCACGATGGCCAAGGCGGCGGGCATCCGGCGGTTCCTATTTTCCTCCTCTTGCATCATGTATGGCATGTCGGAAGCCGCCGTCGTCGACGAAACCGCCCCGCTGGCGCCGCAAACAGAATACGCAAGATCGAAGGTTGTTGCCGAAGAAGCGCTGCGCGCGCTGGCGGACGACGGGTTCTCGCCCGTCTATTGCCGCAACGGCACCGTCTATGGTCTGTCGCCGCGAATGCGCTTCGACACCGTGCTGAACAATTTCGTGGGCAGCGCCTTCACCACTGGACGTGTCGAAGTGCACAGCGATGGCACGCCATGGCGGCCCGTGGTTCATGTCCAGGATGTCGCGCGCTATTTCAAATTGATGCTGGAGGCGCCGCTACAGGACATCCACAATGAGGCGTTCAACATGGGTGTTGAAAGCCTCAATCTTCAGGTGCGCGAGATAGCGGAGATCGCCGTTGAGGCCGTCGCCGGCGCGCAGCTCACAATGACACCGAAGCCGGGCGCGGATCAAAGGACCTACAAGGCGGACTTCAGCAAGTTCTCACGGACTTTCCCGGATTTCGAGTTTCAGTGGACAGCGCGAAAGGGAGCACAGGACCTTTGCGAGGCGTTCCGCTCCATCGCACTTAGATTTGAAGACTTTACCGACAAGCGCTTCACGCGGCTGCGCTGGCTCGATCATTTGCTCAAGGCGGGGACGCTCGATGGTCAGCTGCGCTGGCGAACCGCACAGCCGCGTGTTGCCTAATTTTCATTCCGTCGATTTTCAAGGGGGAAAATATGGAACAGCTAGACGGGACCAAAGCGGTGGAGCGCCGCTCAGGACTGGACCTTCCGACCATCATCGATCGCGCTGCACAGCGTCTACCGTCTCTCGTCCTGACGCGCACTCCTTTGCGCGTCAGTTTTGCTGGCGGCGGTACCGATCTGCCCGATTTCTACAATCTCGATTGCGGCGCGGTCTTCAGCGCGGCAGTGGACAAGTACATCTATGTCACCGTCAAGCGTCACAGCGAGATCTTTAATGAACCCATCCGCTTGAACTATTCACAGACCGAGCAGGTAAACACCATAGGGGAGATCAAGAACAACATCGCTCGCGAATGCCTGCGTTTCCTGGAGATCGAACCGCCGATTTACATCTCGACGGTCGGAGACATGCCTGCCTCGACGGGCATGGGGGGGTCGAGCTCGTTCACGGTGGGACTGCTCAACGCCCTGCATGCATTCCGGGGAGAACGTGTCACCCCTGGCCAACTGGCCGAAGAGGCATGTCACATCGAGATGGACATCCTCAAGGAGCCGATTGGCAAGCAGGACCAGTATGCCGCCGCGTTCGGGGGCATGAACCTGTTCCGCTTCCAGCCGAACGGCGCGGTAACGGTCGAGCCGCAGCGGGTGCGCAATGGCGCCATCGAACATCTCTTCAGCAACCTGATGATGTTCTGGACGTCGCATCAGCGGCCGGCCAGTTCCGTGCTGGCAGAGCAGAAGGCGAAAACGTCAAGCAATCTCGATACGCTCAGGCGGATGCGGGACGACGCCTTCATGCTTCAGGAGATCTTTGCGGAGCCCGTCATCGACGTAGAGCGCTTCGGTGCCGTCCTTCACGCAGGGTGGGAGATGAAGCGGAGTTTGGCGTCCCGCGTGAGCAACGCGACGATCAATGGCCACTACGACCTCGCCAGGGACGCAGGTGCGGAAGGCGGCAAGCTGTGCGGCGCCGGCGGCGGCGGATTCCTTATGTTCGCGGTCAAGCCGGAACGCCGGGAAAGTGTAAGACGCGCACTCTCACACCTAGCCTATGTGCCTATCGGCTATGAAGTCCACGGCTCGCGCCTCTTGCATCCGGCGCAAGTCTGATGGCCGTCCTTCGATCGCACAAGAGGACCGCCGGCGCGAGCCACCCTGAGCAGAGATCGTCGGAGATGCAACCCGACGTGACACTCATTTGACCAATGGATCTACGATGCTTTTCACAAAGACCGATATTCCCGGCGCCACCCTGGTGGAACTGCAGAAATTCGAAGACGAGCGGGGCTTTTTCGCACGCGGCTGGTGTTCGCGGGAGTTTGCCGAGCAGGGGCTTCCGGATCGTGTCGTGCAGGTGAATATTTCATACAACAGGCACAAGCATACACTGCGCGGCTTCCATTACCAGCTGGCTCCCCAGTGCGAGGACAAGATGCTTCGCTGCATCCGGGGCAGCCTGTACGACGTGCTGATCGACCTGCGTTCCCGATCGCCCACCTATAAGCAGCACCTCACGGTGGAACTGTCAGCGGCGAACCAACGGATGCTGGTCATCCCGAAGGGCTGCGCGAACGCCTTTCTCACCATGGAGGACCACTCCGAGGCGACATATCTCGTCTCCGAATTCTACACACCGGCGGCCGAGCGTGGTGTTCGCTGGAACGATCCTGCTTTCGCAGTGAAGTGGCCGGTGGATGCGCCGGCGCTGATTTCTGAAAAGGACCGAAGCTGGCCCGATTATGACCGCTAACCTTTCGCCACCCGACCTTTCGGGAGCAGCACAGGGGAGACGTAAATGTTCATTGTCGACAGGGAGTTGGAGAGGCTCCAGGCTCAGGGGCGGCCAATTCGCGTGGGTATGGTGGGGGCCGGCTTCATGGCCCAAGGCATCGCGCTGCAGATGCTGCGATATGTCCCAGGCATGGAGCTCGTGGCGATTTCCAACAGGCACGTGGAAAAGGCGCGAGATGCCTATGCCGCCGCAGGTGAAGACGACGTGACCGAGGCGACCAGCACCAAAGCGCTTGAGGATCTCGTGGCGCGCGGTCGCCGCTCGATCACGGCCGACCCGATGCACATTTGCGAGGCCGACGACATCGACGTCGTCGTCGAGGCGACAGGCGCGATCGAGTTCGCTGCTCACGTCACAATGCGGGCGATCCGGCACGGCAAGCATGTTGCTCTGATGAACGCCGAACTCGACGGCACGATCGGACCGATCCTGAAAGTGTATGCCGACCGGGCAGGAGTGGTCCTCACCAATGTGGAGGGGGATCAGCCCGGCGTTATCATGAACCTCTACCGTTGGGTCAGGGGCCTGGGCATACGTCCGGTGCTTTGCGGGAACATCAAGGGCCTGCACGATCCCTACCGAAATCCGACGACTCAGGAGGGTTTTGCCAAGAAGTGGGGGATGAAGGCCCCAATGGTCACCTCCTTCGCGGACGGCACGAAGATCTCGTTCGAGAACGCCATCGTCGCCAACGCCACAGGCATGCGGGTGGCGAAGCGCGGCATGTACGGGCCTGTGGTCGAGCCTGGTACCCCGATCCAGGGGGCGGTCGGGTGGTATCCGCTCAATCAGCTCCTCGAGGGGCCGGGGATAGTTGATTATTGTGTCGGCGCCATGCCCAACCCCGGCATCTTCGTTCTTGGCACCACAGAGGATGCCGTCGAGAAGAACTATCTCTCACTCTACAAGATGGGCCCCGGACCGCTCTACTGTTTCTATTGGCCCTATCATCTGTGTCATTTCGAGGTGCCCTCCACGGTCGCCAGGGCCGCAATATTCCGCGATGCTGCGATTGCGCCCCTGGGCGCGCCGACCGTTGATGTGGTGGCCGCCGCCAAGCGGGACCTTAGTGCCGGAGAGATCCTCGATGGCCTTGGACATTACATGACCTACGGGCTCTGCGAGAACGCGCGAACGGTGAACGCCGAGCGGCTTGTGCCGATCGGGCTCGCCGAGGGCTGCCGGCTGCTGCGCGACGTGAAGCGGGACGAGGTTCTCGGCTATGACGATATCGAGCCTCCGATCGGGCGGCTTTGCGACACACTGCGCCGGGAGCAGGATCTTGCCTTCTTCGGCCGCTCTGTAGCCTCCCTGCGCCGCGAGGTTTCTGCAACCGCCTAGTTAGCGGGACTCCAGTTGTTCCGCCGCCCGAACCTTAGAGTTGAGATGGCCGAACCGATGTCCGATTTCCATTGCCTGACACAGGCCGCCGCGCTTTGCCTCCTCTTTGTGGGTACGACTTTCCTGGCCCTTAACCCGGATTGGATCGACAGGCCCCTCGCAACGGCCGTCAACACCGTAGCGAGCAATCAGCCCTTCGCCAGCCGGCTCGCTTTCGGTGCCGTCTACCCAACAACCGAGGGCGCTATAGTTGTGTCCTTGCTTTGGTATTGCTGGTTCGCCCATGACGGGCCGGAATCGAGGGCAAGGCTGGTGAGCGGCGTCTGCGCAGCTGTCCTCGCGGCGCTCGTCGCGCATTTCCTGCAGGGCACTCTGCCGACGACGCCAAAGCCGATTTTTGACTCCGCACTTGGGCTTCATATCCCGGACGTTCTGGGCGACGCTGCCGTTCTGCGCTCAGCGCCTTTCGCCGGCACCCCCGGGTTCCCCAGCGAGCGAGCGGTTCTGTTCGCGGGTCTAGCGATCGCCATTCTTCTCGTTCGCTTCGAACTCGGACTGCTCGCCCTGGCCTGCACCTTGGTGGTAGAGCTTGCTCGAGTCTACTTGGGGCTGCATTACCCGACCAATGCTCTGGGTAGCCTCGCCTTGGCCGCCACCCTGGTATGGGTAGCACAAACGCACCCGAGCCTTGAACTCGGCGCCCTGGTTCTCCGGTGGGAGCGCGGCGCCCCACCAAGCTTCTATCTGTGCAGCTTTCTGGCCTCATACCTCGTTGTTGCGTTCCAGGAGTTGCGCGAACTTGCCAAAGGGCTTCTGCAATAGGAACTGGTGTGAAGCCGGCCAGCGACATGACGTGCATCGCCGCGCTGAAGCGTCATCTTGGCCGGACAACAACAATCATGCTGAAACGTGTTCGCAACAGCGGCGGATTACCTCAATGAAGCGGATTAGGCATCCGGCAAGCTGGATAAGGCCGCTCTACGGCTTCCACTTGCCCTACTACCTCTGCCATCTTGAGGTACCCAACACACTGCGCGCGCCGCGCTGTTCGACAAGCCCGATCTCTCCGATCGGCGAACCCAAGGTCAATTTCGTTGCAACCCGCCAAGACCGATTCGAACTGCCCGCCCTTCCTGCGTTCAGCTCCGCAACGAACAGGATTGCCACTTCTTTGGCTCCGCAGTAGCCGGCACGGCCCCGGGGACGAGGCGACTCGTGAGCCGGCGCTCGCAGCGGGCGGCTCCTACTTCCTACGCGGTAGGGCGACGACGTTGGCCGAGCCCAAGGCGATGCTCCCGCAGCATCTGTTACGAACGCCGAGCGACGGGATTACCTCCTTTTGTTGGAGCGCCTGCCACAATGACACTCTGGTCGCGGGAGGGAATCGATGTAAAATTCACAGGGCGATAGCCGCTCCGCGTTAGGCCAGACTGAACCTCATCTGGCGCTGTTGTCTATTTTGGACACAGTGAGGACGGCGGACACAGTGAGGACGGCGCAGTCAAGCGGAACAGCTACTAGGAATAAGCCAAAGGCAACCATTGATGTACAATCCAGATCGGCTCCGGTATTGTAAGCGAGTTGTAAGAGCGGCCTTAGGATTCGATCATCTTCTCCGGCCCGAATGCTCCATTCCTACACAAAAACTCGGCTCCGCATATGGAGGTTGGGTCGTTGCGGTCGAGCCTCTTCTAGCTGCCCCCTCCCCTATTGTTCTTTCCTTTGGCTTAGGGGACGATATTTCATTTGATCTGGAAGTCAGCAAAGTATTCGGTGCAAAGGTCTTTGGGTTTGATCCGACTCCGGCCAGTCTTGACTGGATTGCCGCTCAGGAATTACCTCCCACTGTGCGGATCTACCCCTTGGGAATATCTAATTTCGACGGGGAGCAAACGTTTGCTGTGTACGAAGATGACACACGCAGCAATTTTTCCACGAAGTTGGTTACAGCCAAGAGCATTATCTGCAACGTGAGGCGTTATTCTACTATCCTGGATATGCTCGGACTGGCAACTATCGATGTGCTGAAACTCGACGTCGAGGGGGCAGAGCACGACGTCCTTCCAGAGGTGCTTGGATCTGATGTCTTACCAAGACAGATTCTCGTCGAGTTTCACCACTGGTGGCACCGCACTCCAGTGGAGCAAACCTACCGAACAGTGGAAGCGATAAAGGGCCAGGGTTACACCCTGTTCCATGTTTCTCCTGCGGGCCACGAATTGTCATTTTTGCTGACCCGATAACAAGCCATACGAGAACTTTCGACAAGCCGCGCTCGGTGGCGGGGATCGTCGGCAACAACCTGACGCCACGCTTGCCAAGTGACCCGAGATGCAGGCCGAACGCGAACCGTTTCTCGGCAGGCATCGCCCGCGCCGCACTGATCAGCCGACCCACATGTTCGGCATTGCCGACGGCAGCATGGCCGGCATGCAACTCCCGGAGAAGCTGTGGCGCAAGCGCTTGTGAACTGACGGCTCGCGGCAGGGCGGCTACGTCCATGCCATAGGAGCATAGGCTGAAGAGGCTAGCCAACCAGAAAGGGGACGCACGGGAAGTAGCTGGGACGGGCATCGAGCGGTGGGGATTACCTCCTTTTGCTGGCGTGCCTCCCACAATGACACTCTGGCAGAACAAGGCACTTTCGCCTTTCGTTAGAGGAGTGTGGGGCAGACCGTCGGTCGACGGCGCCACCACAGCCCTCAAGAATTGGATGGGACCCGATGACAGATCGCATTGCGCTCATAACTGGTGTGACCGGTCAGGACGGTGCCTACCTTGCCAGACTGCTGCTGGAGAACGGCTATATTGTCCACGGACTGAAACGCAGATCCTCCTCCTTCAATACCGACCGCATCGACGACATCTACGTCGATCAGCACGAACCGGACGCACGCTTTTTTCTCCACTACGCCGACCTGACCGATGCGACCAATCTCATTCGCATCGTTCAGGAGACGCGCCCTACCGAAATCTACAATCTGGCGGCCCAAAGCCATGTCCAGGTAAGCTTCGAGACGCCTGAATATACCGGCAACGCCGATGCCCTTGGCACACTCAGGCTGCTTGAAGCCATCCGCATCCTGAAGATGGGAGAGCGGGTGCGCTTTTATCAGGCATCAACCTCCGAGCTGTTCGGCAAAGTCCAGGAGGTGCCCCAGACGGAGAAGACGCCGTTCTACCCGCGCTCTCCCTATGCGGCGGCCAAACTCTATGCCTATTGGATCACGATCAACTACCGTGAAGCGTACGGAATGTTCGCTTCCAATGGCATACTGTTTAATCATGAAGGCCCCACGCGCGGCGAGACGTTTGTGACCCGCAAGATCACACGTGCGGTTGCAGGTATCGAGCGAGGCTTTCAGTCCGCCCTCTATCTTGGAAATCTGGATGCGAAACGCGACTGGGGGCATGCTCGCGACTATGTGGAGGGCATGTGGCGGATTCTTCAGCACGCCGAGCCAGACGACTTCGTCCTCGCCACGGGCGAAACCCACTCGGTTCGAGAGTTCGTAGAGCGTGCCTTTCGGGCAGTCGGCCGTGTCATCGTCTGGGAAGGTAAGGGGGTGAACGAGATCGGCCGGGATGGCAAGACAGGAGAGATCCTCGTCCGAATCGACCCACGCCATTTCCGTCCAACGGAGGTCGATCTCCTGATGGGAAATCCGGCGAAAGCCCGCTCAAAGCTCGGCTGGTCGCCTAAGACGACGTTCAGCGACCTCGTGGCGGAAATGGTGGCCGCCGATCTGAAACGTCTGGAGCGAGAGAGCTGGCATATGGACAGTAGCGTCTAGAAAGCGCCACCGGTCATGAACAACGCTTACCGGCTCGACGCAAAACGGATATTCGTGGCTGGCCACCGCGGCATGGTCGGCTCGGCTGTGGCGCCGCGATTGGAGGAGGAAAACTGCGAGGTCCTAATGGCACCGCGCGACGTTCTCGACCTTCGAAATCAGGACGCCGTGCATCGCTGGATGACAGAAACCAGGCCCGACGCCGTGGTCCTTGCAGCCGCAAAGGTCGGCGGGATTCTCGCCAACGATCGTTATCCGGCCGAATTCCTGCGAGACAACTTGCTGATCGAAACGAATGTCATCCACGCCGCGTTCCAGTGTGACGTTGGCCGACTGTTGTTCTTGGGCTCATCCTGCATCTATCCGAATCTGCCGCCACAGCCGATCCCGGAAGACGCGCTTCTCACAGGCCCCTTGGAACCCACCAACGAGTGGTACGCTATCGCCAAGATCGCCGGTTGATCCGCTTGCCGCCCTGGGGGCCGTTCCGGAAAATCGGCTTGGCACGCCGGGAGTTGCCGGTCAGCGTCCCCAGTTGAAGTTCTCCGACTCCAGAAAAGCGCTTGGTTCACCTCGCTTTGGGAGTATTTCGGCCTAGGCGTGCCTGCAACTTCACGAAAGATAGACGCCGCCAATTCTGGACCTATGGGCCTGCGCCCTTGGCAGAGTGGGCGGCAGCCGCTCTCGTGAGGTATCGATCTCGCGGGCGTGCGTTCGGGTACTCGCCGTTTGCGTCGGTCCAATGAGAGCGCGGCCTAATCCGTCATTCCTTCTCTGAACAGACGACGTTCCGCTGATTCCTTGAAAGGCGTGAGAAGGCGAGCCAGCCTCCGAAATGCCTTTCGTCGCCATTCTCGCGGAACCGGAACTTGAACGCGGTCACCGGCATGTTGCAGCCCAGCCCACCCTTGTCGTCAGCCCGAGCAGCACGCACGAGACATCCTTTCGGTCGCCGACAGGCATGCTCCTATTGGACTAGGGGGTGCCAATCGGGGCGTTAGGGCTACCCCAATTCATGAAGGAGCCTCCCGCCCGGCAGCGTGCTACGCCTGTCTGCGCGAGAGCCGAGCAAAATGCGTGACCCAGGACACAGTCGGACAAGCCAGGCCGAACACATTCGTCTTCGTCGCGAGATGTTCGAGGCTGTCGATGCCGTGCTGCGCCGCAATCCAGAGGTCGGAGCCTACAACCAGAAAATTTGAGAGGACTGGATCATGCCGGAGCGGATCGTCAGTTTTGTGATGAGCGGGGGCGTCGGCTCGCGGCTGTGGCCGCTGTCGCGCGAAGACAATCCCAAGCAATTCCACGACCTTTCGGGCGACGGCTCGATGCTTGCGAAGACTGTCCGGCGCCTCAAGGCGCGCTCGGACGGCGAGACGCCGATCTATCTGATAGCATCCGAACGGCATGCCGACCGCGTTATCTCGGACATCGGTCCGCTCGGCCTGAACGGCGGCAGACCGATTTTCGAGCCCGTCGGCCGCAATACCGCCGCTGCAGTGGCCATAGCCACGTTGCAGACGATCTCCGAATATGGCGGTGACGCGCTTGTGCTCGTGGTGCCCTCCGACCATCAGATATCGACCGAAATGCAATTCTGGCAAACCGTCGAGGCTGGCATGCCTGCCGCCGATTCAGGAAGCATTGTCGTATTCGGCATCAGGCCGACCCATCCCGAAACCGGGTACGGCTACATCGAGGTTACGGCAAATGGTGACGGCGGGGCCGCCGTTTCACATTTTGTCGAAAAGCCCAATGCCGAGACGGCCCGCAAATATGTGGCTTCGGGAAGATTCTACTGGAACGCCGGCATCTTCCTGTTTCGTGCCGACACGATGCGGGAGGCGTTTCTCGAGTTCCGGCCAGACATCTGGGACACCGCGGAACGGGCCCATAAGGCTGCACGGACCGACGTCTTGGGCATCTACCTGCCCCAGGGCTTCTATTCGGCTGTCCCGTCGACGTCGATCGACTACGCAGTCATGGAGCATGCACGCGGTATTGCGATGGTTACGGCTTCCTTCCGCTGGAACGACCTTGGATCGTGGCAATCGCTGCTGGAAGCCAGCCCGACGGACCGCGACGGCAATGTCGTAATGGGCGACGTTGTCGCCATGGATTGCGGCAACTCCTATCTCAGAAGCCAGGGCAGACTGCTGACAGTCATTGGAATGAAGCATGTGGCGGTGGTGACGACACCGGACGCGGTATTCGTCGCTCCTGTCAGCCACAGCCAGAACGCGAAGAAAGTCGTCGAACAACTCGAGAAGAGCGGACGCCTTGAAACGAAGTTCACGGGGTCGGACGACCGGGTCATCATCAGCGGGTCATGGCGCAAGCGGGTCGAGCACTGGCTCTTCAACGAAACCCTGCCGCTGTGGTCCACTGCAGGTGTCGACGATGCGTATGGCGGCTTCCACGAGGCGCTCGGTTTCGATGCAAGGCCGTTGGGCAAACCCAAGCGCATGCGGACGATGGCTCGCCAGATTTACGCGTTCGCGGTGGCCAAAGAACGCGGCTGGGTTGGACCGGCCGACAAGCTCATCGACCACGGCATCGAGTTTATCGCCAAACACGGCCGCACCGAACGCGGTGGCTGGGTGCGCATCCTTAATTCCAATGGCAGCGTGGCTGACCCGACGGAGGACGCCTACGACCATTCCTGTGTGCTCCTGGCGCTTGCCCATGCTCACCGATGCGGCCATCAGGATGCCCTGCAGCTGGCACAAGAGACGTTCCATTTCATCGACACCCATCTCGAGGACGTCAGCCTGAACGGCTTCCTCGAGACCCCCGGCTGGAAGGGGGTGCGGTTCTCGAACCCGCACATGCACATGCTGGAATCCTTCCTTGCCTGGCATCGCGTCACCGGCGAGCGTGCATATCTCCGTCGGGCGGCACGTGTCGTCGATCTCTTCCGGTGCCATTTCTTCGATCAGGAGAGCTGGACGCTTGGGGAACATTTCGATGTCGATTGGCTACCGTTGTCGGGAGAGGAGGGACAGTGGACCGAACCAGGGCACCATTTCGAATGGGCCTCGCTCCTCATCGATTTCGCGCGGGCAAGCGGGCAGAAAGACTTGGCAGCCTATGCAAGGAAGCTCTATTCGTCGGCGATCGCAAGCGGATTGAACCGGTCCACGGGCCTGGCTTATGCAGCCGTGTCGCGGCAGGGAATTCCCTTCGACCGGCTCTCCCGCAGCTGGCCGCAATGCGAAGCCGTCAAGGCGGCCGTCGCCCTGGACGGCATCGGCGGGCCTGATCTGAAACCTGAGATCGAAGCTCGTGTCGCCCGCCTCTTCAAATGGCATATCGATCCCGCACCGCTAGGCTTGTGGATCGACAGAATTGACGAGCGCGGAAGGTCACTGGCGACGGAGGTGCCCGCGAGCATTTTCTACCACCTCGTGACGGCGTTGATGCAGTATCTGGACAAGACCGCAGGGCAAGTCGAACCTTTCCCGCTGCCAGCTTTGGATGTGAGCAAAAACGTTGCGATGCAGGGTTACGGCTGACCCAACCGTCCGCCATAGCTCCGTGTTGGTCAAACGACCAATAACGAAACTAGTACAAGATCGGGAGGAATACCCATGAAAGTGACAATCCTGGGAAACTGTCCGCCCCATGCCTACAAGGGATTGATGCAAGGCTCAGACCGAGAAGCTGCAATCAAGGCGGTTTTGGAAAGCGTTGGTGGCAAGGTATCCGGTATGATGTTTACTCGCGGCGCCTATGATATTGTCATCAATGCTGAGGTTCCGGACCAGGCCGATGGGATGGACCTAGCACTGGCGGTCCAGGCAAGCGGCTGGATAAACGAGCTAGTTGTCCTGGAAGAACTCGACATGAAGGCGGCGCTCGCAGCCGCCAAAAAGGCTGCCGCGTTTACAAGCCCGCCGGCTGATTGGATAACTGGCTGCACATTGAAGGCAGCACGGTTCCGTTGAACGCGCCGTGCTGCCAAGTCTCAAGGAAAGACACGCTGCGGTTTCGGAAAGCCGAAGCAGGCGCGGCATTGGTTCTGCTTTGATACCGCGCCGACAGCGAACGCGCCCGGCTCAGGGGTCAGAAACGGAGGTCATGCCGAGTTAATTTTGGAATGTACGAATGTACACCCTAGAAGGTGCGCTTGACGGACCGGCGAGGTCCGGTTTTGTAGAGGTTTCTTCTCGGAGCGCTTCTAATCGGAGCGCGACAAGTCAATCGAGATCACATTGTCAGTATCTGTTTCAGGTAGCTCGAACAGCATCAGCAAAAATTGGCCGCTCGGGCGGCGTTCTCATGATCACCGTCCCTAAGGGTGCTCGGACTTTACGACTTTCCAGGATACCTATGGTCCTGACGCAGCGGGTGGAGCTATCCGTCACTTCCCTGCCCTGTGCGCCGCCACCAATCTCGCGTAGAAGGGCCCTGGCCGAACCCGGCCCTGCGACGCGAGAACTCCATGCGAATAGTGTTGCCTGTCCTGTTGCTCGGCGCCGCCCTTGCCAGCCTGTCGCCCGCCAAGGCCGCGGCGGGCGATTGCGGGGATGCCGCCGCGCTGGTGCAGCAGGCCTATCCCAACGCCCGAAAGAGCGCCGACGGCACCTCGTTCACGCTTGAACCTCATACTAGCATCACCTCAACGTTCACGGAGAGCGAAGCGCCATTTGGCCTGGTCTGCAAGATTTGGCCCGCCCATGTCGACCTGCTGTTGGTCGCAGTGCCGCTGATTGACAGCGCTAACGGCGACCACCTGCATGTCGGCGATATCGAGCTTCTGGTCGTCGACAGGAATACGCGGCGCGTGCGCCAGCGCCTGCTCCAGCCCGGTCTGATGACCGATGACGCGATTGTCATCGAGAAGGTGGAATTCGAGACGGGCCGCTATGCACTGGCCCCCAATGTCAGCGCATTCGGCCTGCGCATCGAAATGGCGCACCATTCGCTGACCGCTCCCTTCACTGGAACCGACCTGCGGCTATACGCTCTCACCGGCGATACGCTACGCGTGGTGCTCGACGGCCTCGTGGTGGCCGGCTCTGGCGGCGATAGCGATGGTAGTTGCGCCGGATACTTTCATTCCAGCCAGGTCAGCCTGGCGATAAGCCCGGCGCGCCATCATGGCTATCACGATCATGGCTATCACGATATCACCGCGATTGAGCGGTCGAATACCGATAATCCCTCCCCCGACCACAATGGCGAATGCCAGTCCCATCCTGGCAAGCCTGCGAAGCGGACCTACTGGATGCGCTATGATGGCAGCCGCTATGCGGTTCCCGCGGCACTCAAGGTGATGGGGTTGTGAGGCGGCCGCACACGTCCCTGCCTTGGTTCGTCAATGTCATCAATTCCAGTTGAACGGGTATCGACCGTTAATTCTCTCGTGGTAGGAGGCGCTCAAGGGGGCTCTTCTCAAAGGAGCTGATGATTTGTGGTGGTCAAGATTCAAAAGGGGTTTTGCCGGAACGTGGGACGACAGACTTGACGGGCTATTCTCCGCAAAGGTCGACTACGCCGGAAAATCCATTCTCGATGTTGGCTGCAATATGGGTGTTGTCGCCTATGAGATATCCAAGCTGAAACCCAGCTCGATCCACGGGATCGACATTGCCAAGCCGCACATCGAGACCGCAAAGATGTTGTTGAGTGGCTCCCCGGTACATGCCAGGTTCGATCGCCTGAATCTTGGCAGCCGGCGCCTCGGCAATATCCTTCTACCGAAATACGATATCGTCCTGCTGCTGGCCGTCTATCAGCACATGCAGCGCAACATCGGCCCAGGCAAGGCGCGAACGGTGCTTTCCAATATTGTGAGGCGCACCTCAAACGTCGTTGCCCGCGTTCCGCCTGGAACGGATGGCGAATTCATCGAAACGCTTTCTGACGAGGGGTTCCAGGTCAAGAGCACTCACACATCGCCTCTTGGTAGTCATGTGCTCGTGCTTGAGAAACCCGCCTTACGAAATCCGCAGCCATAGAGATGACATCCATGTGGCAGCAGCGGGCGCAGACCCGCTGCCTGCCTGCAACGCAGTCCCGGGAGAGCCCGATTCGCCGGCAGAAAGCACCTTGCGGATGGACGTCGGGCCTATGCCTTTGACATTGAGGTTGACTCCGCAGCCGTGCTGGAAGAGCTTTTCAAGGTCAATGGCTGGAGTAGCGGCTGGCGGGACGGCATCTACCACTACGTTCATTACCATTCCCGCAAAAATGAAGTGCTTGGGGTTGCGCGCGGAACCGGCAAGGTTCGGTTCGGGGCAACAGGGGCCGTACATTGTCCTTGAAGGCCGGCGACGTGGCAGTTCTTCCGGCCGGCACCGGTCACCCAGTTGGCCGTCCACGGGAAGGCTCCCGGTCTATGGGAGGAAGCGCCGCTGGTCTCAGCGTGGAAAAAATGAAGCTTGAAGATGAAGTCCGCCACGTTTCCGAAGACTTGGACGATGATGTACTGAGTGACGCTGTGCGGGCGCTGCATCGTCGGGTTAAGATCGTTCATGATTTCGATATCCCATACATTGCTGGCTACAGCAAAGATGGCAGGACGATTTATATCGATCGCCATATGCCTCGCACTATGGATTGGAAATCGGCCAAGGTCCGGCTTGCCCCATTTCTGCTAACGCACGAGATCGTTGAAAAGGCGCTCCTAGACGAACTCGGGCTTCATTACCTGCACGCGCATCAGATCGCCCTTCGAGCCGAACGCGATGCCGTGAAGGCGGCGGGTGTTGGCTGGTCCGCTTACCAGGCCGTCAACAAAAAGAACGAAAAACCGATCTCCGAAGAGAAGCTCAAGAAGATTCCCAAGGATCTTGACCTGACGCCCTACCGCGACATGAGTGACTTTTCAACGCTAGAGCGTCTGCTGAAGGCGCAACGATAGTCGGACAAGCCAATGGTCCTCGCTCGCCAGTTCCATGACCGCCGCCTTGCTGCAGAGCCGACGATGCTCTTTGTTAGATTCGAGCCCGGCCGAGAGTAGGGCTTTCAGTCGCAGATGCTAACGAGGCAGTAGGTTTCCTTGTTCCTTGGCCGTTTCGAGAAACGCCCCGCGGACCACTTCGCGTTTCACCTGATCAATCAAAGGCATGCTGGCAGAGCTGCACTGCGCTGAGCCATTTGGGCCACGCTGCTTGGTCCTGTGCAACAGTTGCTCAGCGGCTCGGCGGCCCGCTCGAAGTCGTTGCACTGATAGGCAATGCCAGGACAGGTGGTCCTTACGGACACTGGCGTCAGGATAGGCGCTTAATTTGAGAAGCTGGAAGGTGGGATGCTATCGTATTAGCGCGAAGGCCGTGTATCCTTTGAATTCCATGCGCTGTGCAACTTCTCAAATAATACCTGCGTAGCCACTATGTGAATTGAAGCCGAGGACGATGACAACCAGCCGCGCGGCCTGGTGGCCGAGCGCCACGTCCGAAGGACGATGGAGGCCGCCAACGCGTGTCCGAAAATTGTAGCATACTTCGGTCTCATACCTTGCGTTTGTCCGAAAAGCACAGCCGGACGGGACCGCCGAAGCGGCGAAAGCGACCCCCGCGCCTCCTATCCGAAGTCAGAGAGAACCAGAGAGGACCCATAAGAGGAACTTAAAGCCGCAAGAGCCCGCCGACCAACCCCGTTTAGCCGCAGCTAACGGAACGATGTAGGCCCTCGCGGGTTTAGAGGCGGCAGCGGATTCTTCGTGATGTGCAGCCGCTGTAGGGGGGTCCGTCGCCTCTCTTCCTCACCGGCGGCGAGCTCCTTTCGCGAAGGCGGTGTTGGTCAGAGAATCTTTACCGCCATCCAAGTTAGCTAGTTGCCATTGGGGGGGAGTAACGTCCCCTCCTCTTTTGCAGCAGCCAGGAACGCCTTGCGAGCCTTCTCAGGTTCCATCTCGTCGAAAATCACGGCCATGCAAACACGCACCGCGACGTCCCACAAGGGCCACGCTTGGTCCAGTTCATCAGTTCCTCGCCGGCTGCCTCGGCGTTGTTGACATTGCGGATGATCCCGAGACGCTCAGTCTTGACAGGGATCGGAGGGTTGAACCAGTGGGTTGTCATGTGGGGAAATGTCGGGCAACTATGGAATTTTGTCGGCCGATTCCAGCTTCCGCAGCTCAGACTGCTCTGAAAGCTCCCGCGCCAGTGTGGCAAGCGTCGGTGTCAGAGTTGGTTCGCCTACAAACCTTAGGAGCCTGCGCAGCTTCCGGCAGTAGTCTTCCGAACTGATCATCCCTCGGAAGGCACGTCCCCTACGCAGGATGGCCATGAGGGTCACTGAAGCTTCCTTCTGGTTCGTCGAAGGCCATAGAAGCCCGCGCTGCCAAAGTGGTGGCGCTCCAATCAACCTCGACCTGCTCTCGCCGCTCAAGCTCCTGCAACAATGCAGCAAGGGACGCCGGCAGTTTCTCGTCGACTTCGAGACCAAGCCTGTTGCGGAGCATCTGACGATTATCTTCTGAGCTGATCAGCCGTTGAAAGGCTGTCCCTGCTGTTGGTCGTGCCGGCATAAGGTCGTTCCCACATTCGGTCTGAAACACTTTCGTTGTGAAAGGGTTCCGAAGGGGAAGCGAATAATTTGGTGAGAATCTCTGAGCCGGGATTGGATGACCAGCTCGCGCGAAGTTCCCCGTGCCGCTCTCGATCTCATAGAGGGTTGAACCAATGGGTTGCCATGTGGCTATTCGCGAAGGTCGAACGCGACGAACAGGCCAAAGGCTGGGCCAATCTCGACAATAAGCTCGACCAGCGCGCAGTCACTTTCCACCAGATGCGGCCCGGCTCGGCGCACCGCTGCGATGGTCTCTTTCACGGAGATGATTTGGCCGCGACCGGCTTGTAAGATCAGCTCTTTAACAAGCTTATGGGCAGTCACTTTGCTCGGTCGGCAGTTCGTCCAAACGTTCATACTAGGCCTCCCACCTCAGCGAGAACCCACGCGGAACATTCATGATCCTCTGTCGGGAAAAATCAAGAAGAATGTTTGATGGAAATTTCTTAGCGGGAACCAGAGAAACAAGTACGGAGCGAGCCTCTGTACTCTTCCGCTTTGAGCTCAGCCAGCGCTAAGGGACTTCTTCGGTCGGCCCCTCTTTGGCCCGATCAATAGCCGCAAGTAATGACTGAAGGTTTGGCGGCAGTTCTGGTTCGACCCCCAGATTTAAGAACGTTTGTAGGTTATGACGATAGCCATCGGAACGGATCAGTTTCCGAAACGCTTCGGAGACAGACTGATGGTCTGCTTTGTTGCTGGTTGCCATGTTCGGGGAGTCTCTTCCCAATGAGCCGCAACTCGCCCGCAACGAATGGGTTCCATCAGGACGTCGGAATATTAAGTATAAATTTCTGAGCGGGAGATCGGATAACCGGCTCGCGCGAAGACCCCCCGTGCCACCTTCGTTTGCCGCAGCATTATCCTCGCTCTTTGAACTGAAGATTTGTGTCGGTCTGGCGTCCGCGTTGCACATCGTGAACGTTGGAATGCTTCTGTCCAATGTTTGCTCACGCTGTGATGCCAATAGGGCAGGCGCTTGCGGCGGGGTGCCGCAAGGCCGCGACGAATGAAACGCCGGCGCAGTTCAACCCACGCGACGTCGTTCAAAGCTGGGGGGATCGATCTCCATCAAGCGGTCTGCGGCCTCGACCGCAGTTCGTATCCTGCTGCACAGCGC
>NZ_JAMYNL010000029.1:0-52799 GCF_040319065.1 Mesorhizobium sp. M0968 | reverse complement strand
AAAGCCTCCATCACGCCGCCGACATTAAATCCACCATCGCGGCCGCGCGGCCGGCCACCGAAAAATGGACACCCCTCCGCGACAGCCTGAGCGGCGAAACTGGGGAATTTTACTTCGGCACTTTTGGGGAAAATTCGAGCGGCATTGACAGGCCTCATTTGGACAGGACTTGAGCTGGCCCGGTGGTTTGAGCCGGGTTACCTTGAGCCGGTGGGCTGCGAACAAGCAGTTCGAGACATTGGCCTCGATCACTTCGCAACACGCCGCTGCGCCTGGCCTCGGTGTGCTCCCCCCGAAATCGTTGTGTCATATCACCGAGGGCATCACGGCCAACAGCTTCCACATGGGCAACAGCCTCGCCATTGAGCCGAATATGGTCGCGAGCAGATCACCAACGAAGCGGTCGGAACGTCGGAGCCGAAGTTCGACGCCGAGGTGGTTCGCATGATGCGCTAAGCAGCACCACGGCGCTTGCCGGTATGTTTGCTGCCGGCAGCCGACGAACTCCTATCCTCCTGGACAAGGGCGCCGTGCGTCATTGCTTTGATTTACCGGCCGCTCAAGGCTTCCACAGTTTTTTTCGCTTTCGAGGCGACCTTTGGAACATGCCATCGGAAATTTAACATAACGACATAAACATTTCTTTATGCGGCGTTGACAAAGAAGCGAACTGCTGTAATTGTCTCCCGCGTCGTGGTTCTCCGTACGGCGCTGCCGCAGCGGAGCTAAGAGGGAAGCCGGTGCGATGCCGGCGCTGCCCCCGCAACTGTTAGCGGCGAGCCAACCCCACTCATGTCACTGAGGCGAATAGCCTTGGGAAGACGGGTAGAGGCTATGACCCCGCGAGCCAGGAGACCTGCCACGGCGAATTACGTCCACGGGCGGGGTGTCTCGGTGGCCGCTGCAGCCTGGCGTTCGTGCCGGCCTGCTAGCGCCTTCCTTGTCACCGACGCCCCAACCATCGGGGTCTGGCATGACTGTCTCTCAGCAAATTCCTGTAGCAACGCTCGGCGTGCCCCGCTTCGGTCGTCGGCGAGAACTGAAATTCGCGCTTGAAAGCTACTGGTCCGGAAAATCGTCCGCTGCCGACCTTCTCACGACCGCGAAGGCGCTCCGTGCCGCTAGCTGGGAGGAGCAGCACGATCGCGGCGTGTCGAAAATCCCGTCGAACGACTTCTCGCTCTACGACCATGTGCTCGACACCGCAGCCATGGTCGGCGCCGTTCCATCCCGTTACGGCTGGAATAGCGGCGAGGTCCCACTTGACATCTACTTCGCAATGGCGCGCGGCAACCAGGGTCAGACGGAGGATTGTGGACACGCTGGTCACCAGCAGGCGGCTCATCGGCCTGATGTAACCGCGATGGAAATGACCAAGTGGTTTGACACCAACTATCACTACATTGTGCCGGAACTCGACGATGATCAGACGTTCGCCCTCTCGTCGACGAAACCGGTCGACTACTTCCTCGAGGCTAAAGCTCTCGGCATTCACACACGCCCAGTCATCCTTGGACCGATCACCTTCGTCAAGCTGGCGAAATCGCCTGCCGAAGCATTCGATCCCATCGCGCTCCTGCCGCGGCTGCTGCCCGTCTACGAGCAACTCCTGCAGAGGCTGAAGCTGTCGGGAGCCGACTGGGTGCAGATCGATGAGCCAGCGCTTGTCCTCGATCTGAACCCGAACGAACGAGCTGCGTTCGAATTCGCCTATGGCCAGCTGTCGAAAGCCGCGCCCGAGCTGAAGATCATGCTGGCTACCTATTTCGGGCCGCTGGGAGACAATCTCGAAACCGCGGTTTCTCTGCCCCTGGCCGGGCTGCATATTGATCTCGTGCGCGCTCCCGAGCAGCTGGAAACCGTGGGTCGGCTCGCACCGAAGGATCTGGTGCTCTCGCTTGGCTTGATCGATGGCCGCAACGTCTGGCGTGCGAACCTGCCCGCCATTCTCGACCGCATCAAACCGATCGTCGCCGGCTGGCCCTTGGACCGCGTCGAGATCGCGCCTTCCTGCTCGATGCTGCACGTGCCGATCGACCTGCGGATGGAGACGGAACTCGACGCGGACATCAGGTCGTGGCTCGCCTTCGCGGCCCAGAAGACCGACGAGTTGGTGTTGCTGGCCCAGGCCCTGTCCCAAGGCACGGATGCGGTGGCAGGCGCGTTGAAAGCGTCTGCCGAGGCTGCCGCCACCCGCGTGACATCCACGAAGATCCATGACCCGCTTGTTGAGGGGCGGATCGCCAGCATTGACGACAGCATGAAGCGACGAGAGAGCGCTTTTGCCGAGCGCTCCAGAGTCCAGGCCGGCACGCTGGGGCTGCCGCCGTTCCCGACGACGACCATCGGGTCCTTCCCGCAGACGCCGCAGGTACGCAGGGCGCGGGCCGCTCATGCGAAGGGCCAGCTGAGCTATGTCGACTACGAGACCTTCCTGAAGAAGGAGATCGAGGCTGCAATTCGCTGGCAGGAAGAGATCGGGCTGGACGTGCTGGTGCACGGCGAGTTCGAACGAAACGACATGGTACAGCATTTCGGCGAGCAGCTGTCCGGCTTCGCCTTCACCCAGCATGCCTGGGTGCAGAGCTATGGGTCGCGTTACGTGCGCCCCCCCATCATCTTCGGCGACGTATCGAGGCCCAATCCGATGACGCTGCGCTGGTGGCAATTCGCCCAGTCGCTTACGGAAAAGCCTGTGAAGGGAATGCTCACAGGCCCAGTGACCATTCTCAACTGGTCTTTTGTTCGCGACGACGTATCCCGCTCCGAAGCATGCCGCCAGATCGCGCTCGCCATCCGCGACGAAGTGACGGATCTCGAATGGTCCGGCGCAAGGATGATCCAGATCGATGAGGCCGCGTTTCGCGAAGGATTGCCACTGCGCCAGTCTGATTGGAACGACTATCTCGACTGGGCTGTCGAATGCTTCCGGATCGCTTCAACGGGTGTAAAGGACGCGACTCAAATCCATACCCACATGTGCTATTCGGAGTTCAACGAGATCATCGACGCGATCGCTGAAATGGATGCGGATGTCATTTCGATTGAGACGTCGCGCTCGAAAATGGAGCTGCTGGACGCTTTCACGAGCTCCAAATATCCGAACGAAATCGGTCCCGGAGTCTATGACATTCACTCACCACGCGTCCCGGAAGTCGGCGAGATTTCGGATCTCGTCATGCTTGCCCGCGAGCGACTGTCGGATGCCCAACTGTGGGTAAACCCGGACTGTGGCCTCAAAACACGCAAATGGGAGGAGGTCCGCCCTGCCCTCATGAACATGGTTGCTGCAGCACGCGCGCTCCGGGAGAAAGTGTAGGCCGGAGGGTTTCCTGGTTGCTCACCATGTGGTGAGTGACCGGCTGCCGCATGTCGGCCGTGAATGTGCCAAAACGCGATCACATCCTTTGAAATAAGTCACTCGAGCGAGAATGTGCACTTTCCTTCGGCACGTGTATTAATCGCGCAGGAGTAAAGGGTACCGTTTTCTCCCTGTGACGGTCGAGTTCGAAGGGGATGTGATTGGCGTCGAGACCGCTCCGGCCATGGGTTATCAGCATGCCAAGTGCACTGTTCTCGATCAGTTCGTAGAGGACTTCTCGGCTCGGTTCATCGAAATGCGCGGGTAAATACATGACAGTTCCTTTCACTGGCCGCCGGGTTCGCTATTCACCGGTTGACATCCGATGGCAAGCGTTCCAACGCGGCGGCGATCTGGCGCTTCGCTGCTGAGGGCAGAGGCAGGATGGGACGCGGGGGGTCGGCACGGCAAATCTCGAGCAATTCGGCAAGTGCATAGACGACGCGAAGGCTCGAGAACTCCTTGAAGAGGCTCCAGAGCGGCGCAAGCGTGGCATCGATCCGTCGCGCTTCGGCCGCATCGCCCTGTTGCGCCGCCGTGACGATCTTCACGCAGACCTCGGGCAGGATGCCGGCGAGGACGCTGTACCATGTGTCGGCGCCGGCGATCATGGCCTCTGCGGCGTTCCAGTCGCCGCTGTAGCCGATCGAGAACCCTTCCGGCACAGTGCGCCTCTGGTCGGCCAGATGGCTCTTGATCGCATCGCCCTTGTCTGTCGGATTCTTGATAGCGACGATCCCCCGCACCTTTGCCAGGCGGCTGACGAGTGCTGGGGTGAAACGGAAATGCGTCGTTCCTGGATTGTCGTAGATGACGATCGGAAGGCCACTTTCGCGCGCCACCGTGGAGAAATGTTCGAACACCTCGTCATCAGTGAGCGGGGTGTAAGAGGCGGCGGCAAGCAACCCCGCGGCAGCCCCAAGGGCCTTAGCGTCCTGCGCGAGCCTCACTGCTTCGTCGGTGCGCAGCGCGCCCACACCCACCACGACCGGCATTTGTCCCCCGGTTTCGTCCAAGGTCTCGGCGAGCGCCCGTCGCCGTTCCTCGCGCGTCAGATACATGTATGTGCCGGTGCTGCCGAGAAGACCGATGGAATCGACCTGAGCGGCGCAAAGCCTGGCAATCAGCTTGCGCAGAGCAACGGTATCGACGCGGCCGTCACGATCGGCGGGCGTGATGGGAAACGCGGAAAGACCGCTCAGGAATGCCATGGCAAGGCTCCAGGTTTGTGCGTGAGCGCAGGACTGGCCGGACGACAGGTCATCACAAGGCGTCCAGAGCCCGCCGCAGGTCGGCGACTAGGTCATCGACGTCTTCAAGACCCACCGAGAGACGCATGAGGTCCTCGCCGACTCCATCGGCCAGATGCGCATCCTTGCGGATCGGCTGACGAGCACGGGTCAGGCTTGCCGGATGATAGATGAGGCTGTCGGCATCGCCGAGGCTGACAGCCCGGGTGATCAGGTTGAGCCGGTCCATCATCCGCCGCGCGCCCTCGAACCCAGCGTGGAGGCCAAAGGCCAACATGCCCGACCCTTGGGACATCTGCTTTCGCGCCGTCACCTGATCAGGGTGCGAGTCGAGGAAGGGATAACTCACCCATGCCACCGCCGGGTGCGCCTCGAGCGCCTGAGCCAGCGCAAGGGCAGTGGCGCTGTGCCGTTCCATGCGCAGCGTGAGCGTCTTCAGACCGCGCAGGATCAGGAAGGCTGACATGGGCGAGAGCGCTGCGCCGGTGATGTAGCGCAGGCCCGTTTCGTGCAGCGTGCGGAGCGTTTGCGCGTCGCCGAGAATGGCCCCGCCAAGGGCATCGCCGTGCCCATTGATGTATTTGGTCAGGGAGTGGAGCACGAGGTCGGCCCCATGTTCGAGCGGCCGCTGGAGCGCGGGCGAGGCGAAGGTGCTGTCGACTGCAACCTTTACACCGCGCGCGTGGGCGCGCTCGGCAATGGCAGCGAGATCAAGGATGCGGCTCAGCGGATTCATCGGCGTCTCGAAGAAAACAAGCCGGGTCCGCTCGGTGATCGCGGCATCGAGATTTTGAGGATCGGACAGGTCGACCGCGACGACCTTGATGCCGAAGCGGGGGACCGCCTGTTCGACCATGGCAAGCGTGTTCGCATAAAGCGTCCTGTGGACGATGAGTTCATCCCCTTGGGACAGGAGCGACAGGATCAGCGTCCCGAAAGCCGCCATCCCCGAGGCAACGACCAGACCTGCCTCGGCTCCTTCCAGATTGGCAAGCCGTTGTTCGAGGATCTCCGTCGTCGGATTGTATTCGCGCGCATAGAGCCTTCCGCCAAGCGCGGCGGCGGCCTCGTTAGCTGCCACGCTTTCGAATCCATAGGTCGAGGTCAAGAAGACTGGCGGCTGAACGGCATTGGAAAAGCCGGTCGGATCGTAGCCATGATGGATCGCCCGAGTGGCGAATCCGGGACCGGTGTCGTTGAGCGACCGCGTGAGAGCATCGGTTTCGGATTGATAGGAGCGGGTCATTCGGCCTCTAAGATCTTTCTTGGGTTTCCGAAAGATTGACGGCAAACTGGCCAATGTGAAATATCCAGTTGGCGATGAATGAAATGGTCCAGTCTTCAAGTGCCGGTTCTGCAGGTCGCACGCACGCGATGGGTGCACGCCAGATCTACGAGGCTCTTCGCGAGCAGATCCTAGGAAGTGTCTACGAAACCGGCAGTCAGCTGCCTTCCTCCCGAGGCCTCGCAAATGACCTTGGGGTTTCGCGAACGACGGTGACGGTCGCCTATGAGCAACTGGCCGCGGAAGGTTTCATCGACGTCCGTCAAGGCGCACGACCCCGCGTTGCATCTTCGTTGATCGGTCCTGAGACAAGCCGCACGCCTGCGAAACGGGTCGGCTCGGTTCTTCTGTCCGCCTATGGGGGCCGACTGCGCGTCACGCCGCCCTGGCCGGATTATCTGCCGACTGGGCTGAAGGTCGATTTCCGCTATGGCGACCTGGCGACGTCAGACTTCCCCGCATTGGTCTGGAAACGTGCGATGAACGAGGCGATGGGGCAGCGCCCGTTGCGTCTTGCCTATGACGACCCTCGCGGCTCGCGCCGGCTGCGCCAGGCGCTCCAGGGCTATCTCTGGCGCGCCCGAACGCTGAGCTGCGACCTCGAGCAGATCCTCATCATCAACGGTTCGCAGCAGGGCCTCGATCTGTGCGCTCGCCTGCTTCTCGATCGTGCCGACCGCTTCGTCATCGAGGACCCGTGCTACAGGATGGCGCGTCAGGTCTTTGCCAGTACGGGTGCCTTGCCCATCCCCGTCACCGTCGACGAGGACGGGATGAAGACGGAGTTGCTGGCGGGGATCGGGGCGCGACTGGCCTATGTCACGCCATCGCATCAGTTTCCGCTGGGCGGCGTCATGCCGATCGCGCGCCGCCATCAGCTTCTGGAATGGGCGCGGCACAACAACGCCTATGTGATCGAGGACGACTACGACAGCGAATATCGCTACGACATCAATCCGGTCCCTCCGCTGCACAGTCTCGAGGACCACGGGGCTGTCATCTACCTCGGCACGATCTCCAAAACGCTCTCGCCGATGCTGCGTATCGGCTACCTCGTCGTCCCGCCGGAATTGCAGGAGGTCTTCGCAACCGCCAAACAATTCGCGGACCGGCATTCGCCGGTAGCTGAACAGGAGGCTCTGGCCTCTTTGATCGAGAGTGGCGGCTACGAAAGCCATGTGCGGCGCGTGCGCAGGCTGAACGGCGAGCGTCGGGAGACGTTGTTGGGCGCCTTGCGGCGCAGCTTCGGAGATCGCATCGCTGTCCAGGGAGCAGAGGCCGGTCTGCACGTCGTCGTTTGGTTCGACGAACTGCCGCGATCGCGGGAAACGACCCTGGTCGAAGCCGCCCGAGGCGCGGGCCTGGGGCTACACCTGATCTCGCCCCTTTACGAGCGGCAGTCGGACGAAGGCCACATCGATCGCGTGGGGCTTGTCATGGGCTATGCCGCCTTGAGCATTCGGCAGATCGAGAAGGGCGTTGAGGTCCTGCGAGCGGTTGTCAGGCAGGTACAAGACGCGTTGCCGGGACACGGTGGCTAAAACGGCGGGGACGTGGCGTGCTGGCGAGGAAACCGACCCTTGGGCTGAACCGCGTTTCGTTGCAAAGCCAACTGGACTGGGAAAACGCCATACCATGCTGTTGATCAGGCCAGTTTGGCGGTAGATTTTCGTGCGAGACGAATTTCCGAAAGCGATGCATGACCCGGCAAGGAAAGCTGCTTCACATCCATATCGCGCCCGCTGCCTCCTATGAAATGGAGGATCTGGAGGAGGCGTAGCTTGTTGCCGGCCGAGGTGGGCTCGAGCAGAATCGCTGGACATGGAGGACGGAGTGGCTGCCCCTTCGCCCTAAGGGGGCCGATCACTTCGGCGCGCGGCAATTCGGCCGCCAGCGCGATGGCCGGCCGCCGCGCGGTATCGACAGCGCGCGAGCCTCATGCGTCAGACGCCTTCCTTGGCATGTCGCACGCCAGATCCCAAACATGATTCCATCGCAACGAGCTGGTGACGGAAGCAGTGTCTGCACTTTGGAAACGAGCCATTTGCGTTCTCATGGACGTCGCGACTCGTCTCGTCCAGTAAAAGTCGCAATCATTGTCAATTGCGATGTTCCGCAGTCAGCTGGCCGTTTATTTTCCTAAGATCTGCGTTATAGGCCGGGGTGTTGTCGCCGTTTCGGCGGGTAAGATGGGATAGGCGACCTCGGGTGCCTTTCCGGTCAGCGAGTTGAGGAAGGCAACAAGCAGGTCGACTTCTTCGTCCGCCAGTACCACGCCAAGCTGGGTGGTTCCCATGATGGCAACGGCCTGTTTCAGATCCCAAACCTTGCCCGAATGAAAGTATGGCGCGGTGAGTGCAACGTTGCGCAGCGGCGCCACGCGGAAAACATAGGAATCGTCGGCTGCATTGGTGACCGCAAATCGGCCCTTGTCCTTTTCCGGCAGGACCTCGGCGCTGGGCTGTTCCACGAGGCCGAATGGGTAATAGGCTTCCCCACCAACGTTGATGCCGGCATGACAGGACGAGCAGCCTTTGTCCATGAAAAGCGCCAGGCCCTGTTTCTGTTCGGAAGTCATGGCAAGCTCATCACCATTCAGGAAGCTGTCGAAGGGGGCCGGCGTGACCAGTGTCGCCTCGAAGGCTTCGATTGCGTTAGCGAAGTTGTCGAAGGTGACCCGATCGGCTTCAGCCGGAAAAGCTGCATCGAACCACTCGACATATTGCGGCATCGACTTGAGCGTGGCGATGACTTGACCCGGTGTATTGGCCATTTCGACGCCGGCTTGGACCGGTCCCTTCGCCTGAGCCTTCAGGTCTTCGGCACGACCGTCCCAGAACTGGGCGATGTTGAAGACAGCGTTCAGTACAGTCGGCGCGTTGCGCGGTCCCTTCTGCCAACCATGGCCGATCGAGGTTTCATGATTGTCGTCGCCGCCGGTGGCCAAGTTGTGGCACGAGTTGCACGACAAGACGCCTGACGCCGAGACGCGTGGATCGAAGAACAGTGCCTTGCCGAGGGCGATCTTCTCCGGTGTGATCGGGTTGTTAGCGACTACCGGCGTGGTGGGTGGCAAAGCCTTGAAAGTGGCCAGTGCCGTTTCTCTGAGGTCTGCGGGGATCGAATCCGCAGCAAAAGCGATGGCTGTCAGCAAGGGGACAGCCATCGTACTGAATAGGATTTTCATAAATGATCTCGCTGCGTCGTGCACGCAGCCACTCTGGGATATGCGGCTCATGAACGCCCTGCGCTAGATCAGTTGCGGGAGAGGACCGGGTGGTCTGACACCTGTTTTCGCGGCAGAGCTTGGACCGTCCCGGAATTGAACGCTCTTCTCGATTGGATTTCAGGGAGGCGGAGGATCGCTGCTCGGCAAGCGGCGGCGCCGGAGCCCGGAGCCGTGCTTCGGTTCTCTCTGCGCCTTCAACTATGAAGAAATCGGGGCCACCGTGTCCGATTCGGTTTGGGGCCGGTTATCTGTTCCGCAGCAGGTCCTGCTCGACTTCCGCCTGCCTTCGCCAGATCGACGTGGGCCCAAATCGATCCGCGATAGTGTCTTGTAGCACCTTTGCGGGACGATCTTATTTCGACTGTAGAGGGCCGTTTCGGGTGAGCAAAATTACACGAATTTCAAAGGGCGCCCGAGTAGCTGTTTTGATTGGCTTGTGAGGCCTATAGCCTCCATCGAGCGAATATTGGCAGGCGACGGACCACAATTTTGGCTTCGTTTATCAGCTTCAATGGGCCAACTGCTTTGCTATAATTACAGGGCAATTTACCGTCATGAATTCGAGAGAACCAAGTCCCACGCAGTGATTTTCACACCGGAAGCGTTGCAGTCCTGTCGCGAGACAGCTGGTTTACAACAAGATGATTAACATCGCCATAGCGCGCAAAATATTGTTTGTTCGCTATAGTACGCTCCAGATGCCGGCGAAATCTCGATACAATAACCTCGTCGGCGTAACCCGCCCCAGCCTCACATACGACTGCGACGCCTACACTTGCGCTTTTCCACTGCCCGACATGCAGGCAGCGAGCCATTGCATCGTGGAGGTTGCATCTTCCAATATGGCGACCTGTTCCCCAAAGCGGAAAAAAGTCTTGCGCGCTGCGCTCGCAGGTATTCGTCCGTTGTATGCATCAAAGCACGCCGTGAGAGCGGCTTCGTAGATCCGGTCTCTGCGATCTTCTGGCCATTCGTTGAGAAAATCGATAGCATCCGCAGGACTGGCAATCTCTTGCACGATGTGCGCTGCACGCCTTCCGAAAACTGGACTGCTGAAAGTCCCTGAGCTCATTCGTTCCTCCCGACCTGCTGAACCGCTAGTTTGCGTAAACAGGCGCCTGCTCTACACCCGCCCACCATTGCGGAATGTGTTGATCGTGTCCCAGGGAGTGGTGTAGCTGACGGCTTGGTCGCCGCGCTCTCCGGCATGGGGCCGGGCTGATCAGCGTGCCACGGCTGGCAGGCTGATGAGCGGATCATCGCTCATTTGGCTGATGGTTTCCAGCGTCATGTACCTGGCGCGCTGCACGGCCCATTCGTCGTTCTGTTCGAGCAAGATCGCGCCAACCAGGCGGACGATGGCGTCATCATTTGGGAAGATGCCGATGACCTCGGTGCGCCGCTTGATCTCGCCGTTGAGGCGCTCGATCGGGTTGGTAACCGGTATGATCATGACGGTGCCATCCGATCCCCGCTGGAGATGAGCGATTTTCGGCGTATGGTGCGACCATCCGGGACAGGGGCACCGGGAGCACGCCAAGTGCGGGCAGGCCGATGTATTCGATGAGCTGCGAGCTCGCGTTAGTAGCTGGCCGCCCCTGCGACCTGCCCGGTTGCGCCGAGAGCGCGGATCCGTAGGTGTCGCGTCGCCCGCCGGCTCCCGACTGTTTGAGGAGAGGGAGCCGATGAGACGTGTGATTGGAATGGACATCCACCGCACCTTTGCGGAGGTGGTGGTTTGGGAAGACGGCCGGCTGCGCCATCACGGACGGGTCGACATGACCCGCTCGGGACTGGAAGGGTTCGGCCGCAGTTTGCGACGGACGGATGAGGTTGTCGTCGAGGCCACGGGCAACGCCATGGCGGTGGTGCGGGTTCTGTCGCCCTATGTCGGCCGGGTGATTGTCGCCAACCCGATGCAGGTGAAGGCGATCGCCCATGCCAGGATTAAGACCGACAAGATCGATGCCGGCGTTCTGGCGCAGCTCCATGCCAGCGGCTTTCTGCCGGAGGTCTGGGTACCTGACGAGCGGACCGAGCGGCTTCGCCGCCTCGTCGCGCGGCGCAACCAGGTAGTTCGGCATCGCACGCGCGTGAAGAACGAGGTGCATGGCATCCTGCAGGCGCACCTAGTGCCGAAGTGCCCGCATGCCGATCTGTTCAACAATCGCGGTCGCGCCTGGCTCGAGCGGCAGGTGCTTCCCGACGACGAGCGGGCCGCCATCGCCCGCCACATCCGCGAGATTGACCGCCTGGCCGAGGATCTGGCCGACCTCGATCGCGACATCGCCCGGGAAGCGATTGATGATGTGCAAGTCCGGCGGCTTCAGACGATCACCGGCGTCAATGCCATCGTCGCGAGCGGTATCATCGCCGCCGTCGGCGATATCCGGCGGTTTCGCGAACCGCAGAAGCTGGTGAGCTACTTCGGCCTCAATCCGCGTGTGCGCCAATCCGGTCTTGGCTTGGCGCAATATGGCCGGATCAGCAAACATGGTCGTTCCCATGCCCGCGCCATGCTGGTCGAGGCCGCCTGGGCGACGGCGAAGGCGCCCGGACCGCTCAGGGCCTTCTTCCTACGCATCCGTAACAAGCGCGGCCATCAGGTCGCAGCCGTGGCACTCGCCCGCAAGCTCGCCGTGTTGATCTGGCATCTGCTGACAAAGGAGCAGGACTACTTCTGGGCTCGCCCGGCGCTGGTGGCGGCAAAGCAGAGGCAGCTCGCTCTCAAGGCCGGCGCGCCGGGCGAGCGCGGTGTCGGTCGCCGCGGTTCGGCTTACGCCTACAACGTGAAGGAGTTGCGAAACAGCGAGAAAGCCGCGGCCGAGAATGCCGAACGTGCCTACGAGCTAATGGTTCGGCATTGGCGGTCACGAGGGCCGAAGCGGCGCACGGACGCCACAAACGAGGAACGACTATAACGGCTGCGTGGCGGCACTCTCATCCTCTCGCACCACTCTTTGCTACGTGGTCGTCCGTGCCGGACAAATATAGCACAAGGAAATGTGGCGGCACGACCGACGCCCTCGGTCCGCTCCAGAATGGCGCCGTGCTCGACGCCGTCAAGGCGTGGCCTGGAAACCTCGCAGCCGGCCGTGGCGCCATCGCACCGGCCAGCCTTGACTGCGTCTCGACACGCTCGCGTGGGAAATCAGGCTTGTCGATGTCATCCGTCGAAAAAGTCGAAATCAGGCTTGTCGATGTCATCCGTCGAAAAAGTCGAAATCAGGCTTGTCGATGTCATCCGTCGAATGCAGCTTGGCGCGGTGCTCCTTGGGGAAAGTCATGTAGGCAAGCACGTCGGGCTCGGCGTCGTCCATGATTGTCGCCAGCTTCGGCACCTTCGGCCGGATCTGGTCGGCGACGGCGCGCCATTGCGTGCTTGCGGCCTCGGGCGTTTCCTGGGCGAAGGCGGTGGCGATGAAAGCGGAGACGACGCGGCGCCCGCTCTTGCCGGCATGGGCCAGCACGTTCCTCATGAAGTGGACGCGGCACCTCTGCCATGTCGCGCACAGCACCTTGGTGACGGCCGCCTTGATGCCTTCATGGGCATCGGAGACGACGAGCTTGACGCCGCGCAGGCCACGGCGGGTCAGCTTGCGCAAGAACTCCGTCCAGATCGGCTCGGCCTCAGACGTGCCGACCTCCATGCCCAGCACCTCGCGCCGGCCGTCCGCGTTGACGCCGACAGCGATGATGACGGCGACCGAGACGATGCGGCCGCCGCGGCGCACCTTCAGGTAGGTGGCGTCGATCCACAGATATGGCCAGTCGCCCTCGATGGGTCTTTCAAGGAACGCTTTGACCTTGCCGTCGATGTCTTCGCACAGCCGGCTGACCTGGCTTTTGGAGATGCCGCTCATGCCCATGGCCTTGACCAGGTCGTCGACCGAGCGGGTCGAGATACCCTGGACGGAGGCCTCCTGGATGACGGCGGTCAGCGCCTTCTCGGCCATGCGGCGCGGTTCTAGGAAACCGGGGAAATAGGAGCCCTTCCTGAGCTTGGGGATGCGCAGCTCGACGGTGCCGGCGCGCGTCTCCCAGTCGCGCTCGCGATTGCCGTTGCGCTGGGCCGTGCGCAACGGGTTCTTCTCGCCATAGGCGGCGCCGGTGGCGGCGCCAACCTCCAGCTCCATCAGCCGCTCGGCGGCAAAGCCAATCATCTCGCGCAAGAGATCGGAATCCGGAGTCTTCTCCACGAGCGCGCGCAGGTTCATCATGTCGTCGGTCATCGATGGTTCCTTCGAATCAGGTTGGTGTCAGCAACCCGACCTTACCGGCGAACTTTCGATGACCACCGCAAAGCCGCTCGCTCGCTACAGCGCTATCGAGGGCGCGCTCGCGAGCGGCTTCGCTACCGCCGAGCTACACCACCTGTAGGGACGCGACCAATGTGTTGTCACAGCGATAGCGGTTCAATGGCAATGCAGCGGCGTGATGTCCTCGGTTTACCAGCGGGCCAATCCCTAACATCCTGCTGCGAGAGCGGCTCACCGGATGAATCTACATCGTTTCGACCATTGCGAACCAACGCTTGATAGTTCCTCCCGCGCCACCAGGAAGCGGCCACTGCTCTGCCACCGATTTCACAGCCAAAAAGAGGATGGCGAAACAGAAATAGCCTGCTTCGTTTCGAGATCACTGGTCATTTCGGCGCAAAGCTTACGGCCGAGACGCGCCTGAAAATGCGCAAGGACCGCGGCAGGTCGCTAACAACGGGCGGATCAACGGTCACGACGGCGGATACCGCGCCATAGAATCTCGCTAGGCGAGCATCGCAATAATCATGTCGAGACCTTTGTTGCTTTCAGCGGCGACCGCCACTATGAAGCGACGCTTCGCCGACTGTGTTTCACGCCGCCTGGAGAGTTTCATGACAGAAGAAGCCGAAAAAAACATCGACACCCTCATCGAGCTCACGGCCGATGTCGTCTCAGCCTATGTCTCCAACAATCCGATCCCGGTGGGGGATCTCCCTGCCCTCATCGGCCAAGTGCACGCGGCTCTGAAAGGGACGGCCGGAGGTGTCTCTGCAGAAGAGCCGGTTGCCCTTACGCCTGCAGTCCCGATCAGGAAGTCGGTGACACCGGACTTCATCATCTCCCTTGAGGACGGGAAGAAATTCAAATCGCTAAAGCGCCATCTGTCGACCCACTATGGGCTGACGCCGGATGGATATCGGGCCAAATGGGGCCTGCCGGCGGATTATCCCATGGTCGCGCCGAACTACGCCGCGGCGCGCTCGTCATTGGCCAAGACGATGGGGCTCGGCCGCAAACCGAAAGCGCCGGAAGCACCGGAGCCGACGAAGCGAACCCGCAAGAAGGTCGCGGCTTGATTTCGGCAATCGAGATTCGTTCTGGAGCGTTGCAGCCATCGGCTTAATCTGCGCGTCATATAAAAAGGCGGGGCCAACCCCGCCTTCCTTTCAAACAACTTTGTTTCATGAGGAATTCGCGACGCCTGCAGCAATCTGCTGCCCTCAGTTTTTGCTCGCTCCTTCGAGCGGCCGTGAGGACCTCCGGACCTACGCGCCCACTCTTGCCAGGACGCAGGAGAAAATTTCAACCAGCTTTGCTGAGGCTGCCAGCGGAGGACTTGCCGGTGCGGCGATCCTGCTCGATCTCATAGTTGATCTTCTGGCCGTCAGCGAGGGTCGAGAGGCCCGCGCGTTCGACAGCGGAAATGTGGACGAAAACATCCGGACCGCCATTGTCGGGCTGGATAAATCCAAACCCCTTGGTGCTGTTGAACCACTTTACCGTTCCAGTCGGCATATACGTGTTCCTCCTTAACAATTGCAACGTGGGCAGGCCATCAGGCCTGCCCGACTCATAGCCGAGACTTGGGCGCAGCAAAAAGCGAAAAATTGTTAAACCCCGATCAGCTGGCGCACTCCATTTTGGCCGTAGTCGCCAACAAGCACTGTCCTACACTACCGCTCGAGCATGGCCGGAAGCGCCCGATCCTTCCAACGCTCCTCAGCGGCACGTCTATGGCTGGTGCTTGGAGGCACGGGACGTAAGGCCGACCGCTGCTCGTGCCGCCAGGTCAAAGGCCGGGTAGTTCACGGAGCTACCTTCGTGCATAACGGCTTGGCAAGCGCTTGAAGGAGTTTCGAATTGGATTGTTTCAAGAGGGTCGAGGGGTTGATCGATGCCACCAGCGTGGAAGCGATCGATAACGCGCGCGTTTTGCTGGACCAGTTCAAGGGCAAGTCAGAAACAATCGCCCAAGCGATCGACCACTTCCTACTTGATTTCATGACCTTGCTGTTTGTGGTAGAAGCTACCCGCGAGCGGTTCCACAATCCGGCGAGGCGGTTGGCGCGCATCAGATTGAGCAGGATCAGGCTGTTACTCACCCGATGCTCTTGACCTTAGGGACCACGCCGCCAGGGATGCGTTTGCAGCCGCAAAGAAGGCAAAATCTGTTCGCCGGCAAACCGAGCACAGCCAGGCGGTATTTACGCAGATGAATTCGATCGCGACCGCCAAATTCTCCTGTTTGGTACCCAGCGACGACGGCAAGCGCGGACAGCTTCCGTGCTGCTGTCCTCCAGCGACAAACGTGCCTGCATGCCCCCATCCACGGCGAGCTCGACGATTATTTCTCACGTTTGACCAAGGTCCCGCGCAAACCACTCCCCTTTCCCGCAGCAACTCATCAGGACGGCCTCGCGGCAGGCGCATTACGCCAGAAGCGCGCAACCGCATCGTTTTTTCCCGCCCGAGTCCTACGATCTTCGTTGTCCAGCGCCTCGCGGATATCGCCCAACTCGCTGATTTTTGGATCAGATCCGTCCTAGCGCGCGAGCAGGCTCCGCGCTCGAGTTGGCTGGGCTGCTCACGCCTCTGCCCTTCAGCATCGACCCGGTCTGGCTGTCGAGGACAGGGTTCCGCTGGGGCGACCAACATCTCCATTCTCACCGGCAGCGCAGCGGCCATTCGAAGCGCATCCTATACCCCTCCCCGGCAGCGCGCCCAATCGTGTTCCGAACGAAGAAGATATTCTCAGCCGCGCGCGAGTCGCGTTCGGCCCTGTCCGATGTCCGACAATGTCGGATGGGCAACATGGCAGTGCCCGATTTGTCCACTGCCTCGAACGGTTTTCTGATCTGGCACGGTGCATGCTTGGTCATCCGCAAGGCGTCGCGGACCAAGGAGAATCCGTCCCATGATCACCTCACCAAGAAATACTGCCGCACGTCTCCTGGGTTCATCCAAAGATGAGGCTCGAGTAGGGCCTGGCACCATGAAGAGCTTGTTCATTTGGCTCGGCGCTGCCCCCCGATCCTCCCACGCGGGGAGACGGGGACGCAGCGACTTCATCAAAATGAGGAACGAATCGCTTTGCCTCGAACCTTGCCTTTCGACCAGCCACCACAACCGAAGCCATCGATCGTCCGCCTGGCTGCGCAAGGCGTTCCTTGCCACCGCGCTGGCCCTGGTGACGACCGCTGCGGCTCTGGCCGCCACCGACCACGGCAAAGTGACGGATTTCCTGCTCGACAACGGCATGGAAGTGGTCGTCGTCCCCGATCACCGCGCGCCGATCGTCACTCATATGGTCTGGTACAAGATCGGCAGCGCCGACGAGCCACCCGGTAAATCCGGCCTTGCCCATTTCCTCCAACATCTGATGTTCAAGGCGACGACCAACCACGCCGCCGGCGAGTTCGACCGAGCCGTCTCAGCCATCGGCGGCTACAATAACGCCTCCACCGCCTATGACTACACCACCTTCCTCGAGACGGTGGCGCCCTCGGCGTTGGGTGAGATGATGGGTTTCGAGGCCGATCGCATGTTCAACCTCATCCTCAACGACGATGATATCAAGACCGAGCGCGACGTGATCCTGGAGGAGCGCCGTTGGCGCAGAGAGACGAACCCGCAGGCTCTGCTGGACGAGGAGGTCAACGCGACGTTGCGGCAAAACCAGCCCTACCGCATTCCGGTCATCGGCTGGATGCAGGAGATGGAGAAGCTGAAGGGCACCGACGCATTCACCATCTACAACAAGTACTACCGACCGAACAACGCCGTGCTGGTGGTGGCCGGCGACGTAGAGCCTGAGACGGTGAAGGCGCTGGCCGAGAAGACCTATGGCAAGGTTGTGCGCGGGCCGGACCTGCCCCCGCGCAACCGCCCGGTCGAGCCGGAGCAGAACACCAGGCGCACAGTGACGCTGACTGATGCGCGCGTTTCGGTGCCGAGCTTTTCCACTCGATGGGTGGTGCCGTCCTATCATACGGCAGAGCCCGGCGAGGCCGAGGCGCTCGACCTGCTGGCCGAGATCCTCGGCGGCGGTAACCGCAGCCGGCTATATCAGGAGCTTGTGGTCAAGCAAGGCATAGCCTCGGCGGCCAGCGCCTCCTTCCAGGGCACCATGCTAGACGACACCAATTTCACCATCTCCGGCTCGCCGCGCGGCGATGCAAAACTCGTCGATCTCGAAGCGGCGGCCGTTGCCGAAGTCGCCCGGATCGCCAAGGATGGCGTCACCAGCGACGAGCTGGACAAGGCCAAAGACCGCTATATCCGCTCGGTGATTTTTGCGCACGATGAGCTGGACCACATCGCCAACATTTATGGCAAGACGCTCACCACCGGTGGCAATGTGAAGGACGTGCTCGAGAGGCCTGACCGCGTCCGCAAGGTCACCATCGACGAGGTCAAGGCCGTCGCCGCGCGTTATCTGGTGCTCGACCATTCGACCACAGGCTATCTTTTGCCGCAGCAACAGTCGGGGAATTGATCATGAGCTCCATCCCCATGCAAATGCGCCGGCCGGTCTTCCCTCGGCGCGCCTTCGCCACCCTGTTCCTCTCCATCCTCTTTCTCATCTTGCGGGCGCTCGCCCGCTAAACGGGATCTGTTTAAAGCCGCGAGGATCGGTTTTCGCGGGCCTTGCCAGGCATTTGCCGGTTCAGGCGTCATTATTGGGCTGCGCTCCTCCTCAGGCCAGCCTCTCTTCGAGTGGATAGAGTCGCCGATTCGTGGTCCGCAGATTGTAGGCGCAGGCCACCAGCATCCACTCCGCGCGGCTGGCGAAGCCGATGTCCGTTGTTCATTCGTTCGACTAGTAGAACCGCGAGGCATCTTTTAGCGTATTCAGGTATTCTCCCTTGCAGTCGGGTACTGTGGTCTACCAGCTGTCTGGCCGAGGCCCTATAAGGAACCCGGACGTCGCGGAGTACACACCGCACCTGCTATATATACCTGCTGCGTTGAGGAGGAATCCGGTATTGCCCCTGTGCCTGCCGATGATCCGTCACCTGAGATCCCCCGACCTGTTTGGACCCATTGATCGCCTGCCGGCACTTGGCACGCGGACTAGCGAGCGGACATTCGAGGTCCTCAACCCGTCGACTGGCGAAGTGCTGGCAGAACTACCCGACATGGGGGTCGAGGAGACATGCGCTGCGATCGACAGGGCCTATGTCGCGCAGCCTGGATGGGCAGGGCTGACCGCACGTGAGCGCAGCGACGTTCTATGGCGATGGCATCAGTTGATCGTCGACCACGCCGACGATCTCGCCGCGATTCTCACCGCGGAGATGGGCAAGCCGCTTGCCGAAGCCAAGTCGGAGATATCGCATGCTGCGGCGTATCTGCAATGGTACGCCGAGGAGGCCAATCGCGTCTATGGCGAGACGATCTCCGCACCATCGATGGACCGCCGAATGCTGGTAATCAAGCAGCCCATCGGAGTTGTTGGCACGATAACGCCATGGAATTTCCCGGCCTCGATGGTGGCGCGCAAAATCTCGCCAGCTTTGGCGGCGGGCTGCACGATCGTCCTCAAGCCCGCTGAACAGACGCCGCTCGTGGCGGGAGCAATGTTCGCCCTCGCCCATCAGGCTGGCTTTCCCGAAGGCGTCGTCAACCTGATCTATGCGTCCGAAGGTGACGCGGTCGGCCGCGAACTTTGTACCAATCCAAAGGTCCGCAAGATCAGCTTCACCGGGTCGACTGAGATCGGGCGCCTGCTCATGCGCCAGTGCTCGGACCAGATCAAAAAAGTCAGCCTTGAGCTCGGCGGCAATGCACCTTTCATCGCCTTCGATGATGCCGATATCGATGCCGCGGTTGACGGTGCGATCCAGGCGAAGTTCCGCAATGCCGGCCAGACCTGCGTTTCGGCAAACCGCCTTTACGTCCAGTCGGGCGTTCACGACGAGTTCGTCGAGAAATTCGTGCAACGGGCTCGCCAACTTCAAGTTGGTGATGGTTTCGCTCCCGGAGTGGACATCGGACCGCTCATCGACAAGCATGCATTGGCCAAGATCGAATCCCATATTGCCGATGCCGTCGCCAAAGGCGGCGCAATTCGCTGCGGGGGCAAACGCATCGGCACGAATGGCACGTTTTTCCAACCGACAGTCCTGACCGGTGTCTCCAGCGAGATGACCGTCGCGCAAGAAGAGACATTCGGGCCGCTGGCCCCGATTATTCGCTTCAAAGATGCGGATCAGGTCGTGCGTGAGGCCAACGACACGATCTACGGCCTCGCGGCCTACTTTTATGCCTCCGACCTGAAGCGTGTCTGGCGTGTGGCCGAGGCCTTGGAATATGGAATGGTCGGGGTAAATACCGGCCGGATGTCTTCAGAAGCGGCCCCGTTCGGTGGGATAAAACAGTCCGGCATCGGGCGGGAGGGATCCCGCCATGGCCTCGAGGACTACCTCGAAATGAAATATCTCTGCATGGGTGGCATCTGAATTTTCGGCTTGCAGGGTTCACAGACCGGGTAACCTAGCGAGCGATCTCCAAATATGTGAATTGTAGGATCGCTCCTCGATTGGGAACTGAGGGGCGGCTCCGTACCCGAGCAAACACGCTCCTGAAGGAGCACCCTGGTTGGACTTATCTCTCGACGAGACAAGCGTCTGCTTTGTCGGCGAAGACGGCGTGCATGTGACGGAGGATACGCTTGCGAGGGATTTGGCGGCCCTCGCCGACTATCTTCAGGCGACGGGCTGTCCTTGCGCGGGTCTGGTTGGAAGCTTGTTCACCATCGCGATCGTGAACGCTGGCTGTGCGCAATATCCGGTTTCTGGGGCAGAATTTTGAACCTGCTACCTTCCGATTGTCAGTAGCTCAGTTGTTCTTCGGCCGACTGCCGCGCCGGTACAGGCTCGGCCAGAATCGAAGATACCATCAGGCAGGCATTCGCATTCGACATTCCGGTGATCGGCGCACGATCCGGGGCGCGCCATGTTGACCAAGCGCCTCGAACCGCATGACAGTCTTGACCGGCTGGAGGACGGAAATCCCGCGATGCCGAAGAGGTTGGTCAGCGCAGTCGAGCCCACACGGCATTTGCGGCACGAAACAGCAAGGGCTGGGAAGCGATCGGCCGAGCGGTCCTCGAAGGCGCGGGCCAGGGTGTCGACGATGCCTTGGTTCAGGTCCGCCAATCTGGTCTCTACCGTCTGATGGCGGCTTCGGTCGCCAGTGACAGCGAGTAAAGATATTTGGCATCATCGGCTTTGATTGCCGCGCAGATCTGGTCGAGATTGGGATAGCTCACTGGTGCACCTTTGGGCTCATAGTGCTTCCTCCTCATCGAGATGAGGATTGCCGGATTTGGCGTAGAACACCAACACGGGTCCGAGATCAAAGCGCGTCCCGGGCGCAAGGCGCTGGACGGACCGGGGCCATGTTTCGGTTGAGACGCCATCGATGCCTCGCGCCAGCGTTCTGGCGAATCGGGGCATCAGCGGAGCGAGTGTCGGTGCCAGGAACGCAGCGGCCGTCGTCTGAAGGGCTAGCGAAGTCCGATTGCGGGCGGGATAGAAACGTCGCGCCTCCGCATAGTCTTGCGCCCGACGGTAGATCACGCAATCGCGCACGAAATCACAGGCCTGCGCGGCCGCGCGCCGGACCGAGAAGCCTTCGTCCGAATAGGCGCGCTCCATCGCCGCGCGATAGATCTCTATCCGAGCAAAGAAGGCGCGGTCGACCGGGCTCCAGTCGCCTGCATCGGGTACACGGCCGGCAAAGTCCTGCTTGATTTCCTGGTTCAACGCATCAAGCCAGTTCAGCCAAATCCCTTGGAACACCTCGTTCTCGGTGCCGCGCAGCGCGTCCAGCGTGAAATCCGTCCGCTCACTTTCGGGGCGTGTCAGGCCCAAATGGAGGCGCACGACGTCGACTGTCTTTGGGCTCAGAACCTCCTTGCCCCAGACCGCATGGCGGCAGCTGGTTGAGAACTTCTTGCCGTCGAGCAGGTAGAACTCGTTGACGTGATAGCGGATGCGTGGCGTCCAGTCGGAGAAGACCTCGGCGTAAAGAGCGGGGTAGAGTAGCGCGTGGTAGAACGAATTGTCGAAGCCGAAGAAATGGACAATCTGCCAGTCGTTGCCGGGCATCTCCGCCTTCCAGTCGCGACCCAGCAAGCGGCCGAGCGCCTGGATGTTGTAAAGAAAACCGAAGGCCATTTCCGGCCAGACCCAGATCACTTGCCCCGGGAACCCTTCGGCCGGCAGGCCCCAGTCCGAGGGGTGGGTAATGGGCACTGAAAAGTTGCCGCGTCGGCGTAGGCGCCCGAAGAGATCCAAGATCCGTAGCGGGACGCCCGACGCCCTTAGATGCCGGTCGATATTGTCGTAGCATCGGTCCAAGGCAAGTTCCGGGCGGGGGACGGAGCCGACCAGCGGCGCCTCGGCAGACTGCCGTGACCGGGCTGCACCCAAGTCGTGGCAAAGGTTTGGGGCGCCGCATTCCTCGCAGATGTTGCCACCGGCGGAGCCGCCGCAATCGGGGCAGAGGCCGCTAACATCCGGCTCGTAAAGATAGTGGCCTGTCACAGCATCGAAAAGCGCAGGGCTCTGGCGCAGATCTACCGCCGTGCTGCTCAGAAGACTGCGGAAACACGCGGCTTGAAACTCGCCGTAACCGTCATCGCCCATTGTGGGTTGGAAGCTGTGGACGTCACAATCGAGAAGTGCAAGCGTGGCGCGAATCTCGTCGGCGTAGTAGCGCGCCACCTCTGCGGGCGTCGATTGATCGGCATCGGCACGAGTGGCGACGTAACTCTGGTAATCGTCGCTTCCTGTCAGGTGGTAGGCCTCGACTCCTTTCATGCGCAGGAAACGCGTGTAGACATCAGCGCCAAAATAAGGGCCAGAAAGATGCCCCAGATGCAGATCGCCATTTGGCGTTGGCGGCGTGGAGAAGACGAAGATCGGCCCGCGTGGAGCCGTGGTCTTTGCAGCGACGTCAAGGGCGGCCTCGCCGTCTCGCCAGTAGACATCGACGAAATCTAGGTCTTCGTTTCCGTCGTTGCACAGCACATGCGCTTCAAAAGGGTGGAACAGAACGACATCGCCCGCCTCGACCGAGATTTCCCCAAGGTCGGTCCTGACCTTGCCCGATCCTGACAGGATCACGAAGGCCTCGATTTCGTCGTGCCGATGGGGCTCGGATGTAACGCCCGGTACCACCCTGCCGAACGAAAAACCCGTGCCGACGCTTCCCGTTCCAAGCGTGGCCATGTCGATACCGAACGCTCGCGACAGCTCCGTTCGAGAAAACGTGTATTTGCGCATGACAACGAACCTAAGCTGTTGAAGCCGTGGGATCTTCGGCTGCCAACGCAACAGCCTCTTGTGCAAGTTGCGCAGAGAAGCGGCAGCCCAACCCGTTGGCGGCCTCGGCCAGAATAATGCGGCTCTGGGCGCCAGGCGGGCGACGAGGGGGGGCGCCAGTCGGGCTGTAGGCGTCATAGAAGACCGCCCTGCGACCACCTCCACAATCCACGTGCCGAAGCGTCGTGACGGGCTGCGGTCGATGCTCCGCGAGCCCGCAAATCAGAACGCCATACTCTCCGCGCATTTTTGAGCGGTCGACCAGTTTCGTGTGCATGCCTCCGCCTGGCTGCGTGAGCTCAATCGCGATAGAAAATGCCATTTGGGGGCTTGAGTTTGTCGAGATCGGCCACTTTGCCCTCGGGCGGGTTAAGGGCGCGCTTAAGCACGTTATATTCAGCGCGGGTCGGTCCACCGGTTGAAGCACGCTGGAACACCAAGTAGAGTGTCCGCCGCGAACGATTGCTTTTGTTCGGTCGTGAGTAGTGCGGTGCGTAATCGTCGAAGATGAAGATGTCGCCAGCCTTCCATACTACGGGTTCCCAGGAGAACATTTCGGCGACTTGAGGATCGATCACCCCACCGGCATCCATGGGAAACACCCCCTTCTTGTGGTTGCCGGGGCTGAAGAAAAGCCCGCCGTTTTCCGGGTCGGAGTCGTCGATGCCTATGGCAACCACCGCATGGACCATCCGGTCGGGGAGTTTGTGTGGAATGTGATAAATGTCCTGATGCGGGAGATAGCCGCCGCTGTCGGGGTAGTGGAAAATCATCAACTCCTTGAGCCTGCGCGAATCTTCGCCAAGCAAATCCTCGACCGCTGACTTTATGCGCTGATCTTCTAAGAGCAAACGACGCAATGGATCATGGAAGTCGAGAAAATTCTCGATCTTGGAGATGATCTTTCGATTGTCCGTCGTCTTCTCGAACCACATGAGCCATTTATCATCGCTGACATCCCAGCGTGACATATCTTCGACAAAAGTAGAGATATCGTCCTGAGCCGCTGGAGCGAAGAACCTTTCGAGCCTGACGTATCCGTCTTTCTGCCACTTTTCTCTTTGTGCATCAGTCAACATGCGAAAAGCCTCCTGTTGGAAAGACTGGTTGGTCGGACATCCCAATTAGGGCAGTCGGGCGCTGGTCAAGTTGCGGGTCCACGGAGACGGACTCACGTCATGTGGGACGGCGATGCTAAGTGCGTTCCGCTCCGGCGGATATTCTCCGCAGAAGCTCGGCGCGAGACTGCCTATGTCAGGCTCAGCCGGGTCCAGGGGTTCCGTAAACTGGGCCGGATCAATCGCTTCACCCGGTCCAGCCACGACACGCATCCCTAAAGGCCGGCACCATCCGCTGACCGCCGACCCAGCCATGGCCGCCAAGACCACGGCGCTCTTTCGAGTGAGCGACCTGGTACGGTCTTGACAACCGTAGGGGAAATCCACGCCCCCAGAATAATGCGATGCGCCGCTTGGTCCAAGGGCTTGTTCGGTCACGATGATTTCGGAGAAGCCTCCGGCCTTCGCCGCAGCGGAGGCGGACATCATTCCTAGGATGCCACCGCCGATGATCAAAAGTCTACGAGTCATATCCCGCTGCCCATTTCTTCGGCTGCGGGGGCGGGCCAGCTCTCGATCGAGGTATGGCTGATGAAGCCAGGATGCTCGGGGTTCGCGCATGGCGCGCGCCCAAGAAGGCTATCGAGGATGCGGCGCGCGCGCCAGGCCAGCAGGCTTAGGTTCGGATCGGCCAGGCCGCGCTGCCCGAGGCTCGCGTTTTGTACGAAGATGCGTCTGTCACCCGGTCCGTCCCAGCTCACCGAAAAATCCTCGCGAATAGCTAATTCATTGTCGATCTGCTCCAGCCGGTGCGCGATGGGTTCCAAGAAGTCTGGCACCGCGTTCTCGTAACCGGTGGCCAGGATGACGATGTCAGCCGTGACTTCTTCGACCTCGACCATGCCGTGCTGCAGGGTCAGCCTGTGACCCGCGCCGGCGTTGATGCAGTGCGAGACGGTGCAGCCCGGCCGCAGTGTGATGTCGGATCGGTTTGGCTCGAAAAATGCGTGGCGGTACAGCGCCTGATAGATCGCGCGCAACGTGCTTTCCGAAATGCCGTCCGAGGCAAGCACGAAACGCCGTAGGTGCAGCTTACGCTGCGACTCGCTCATCGCCGCGAAACGATCCGAAAAGCAGGGCATGAACAACTCGTTTGTGAACGGGCTGTTGTCGAGAGGCAGATAGTTTTCGCGCTGCGAGACCCAAGTGATCGAGGCAGGCCGCCGTTCTTTCGGCAGGCTGACAAGATGCAACATCACCTCGGCTCCCGACTGGCCTCCGCCCACCACGCAGACATGCTTTCTCCGCACCTCAGGGTGGATGTGCAGTAAAACAGATGAGTGGAACAGGTTGCGTCCAATCCAGCCCTGAAACTGAGGCGGAATTTGCGCCTGCTTGCCAATGCCGACCACGACGTTTCTGGCGCCGAGAACCGCCTTATCCGTCCGCACCCGAAACTCGCCGTCAAAGCGGATTTCGTGCACGGTCTCACCGCCACGGACAAGTGGGTTCCTGTGGAAGGCCCAGTTCAGGTACTGCTCAAACTCAGCTCTGAACACAGCCTCGAACTGTGCGTTCAGGAAGTGGTACAGACGCCCGTTCTCGTACAGGTAGTTTACGAAAGTGTAGGCTGATCGCGGATTCACCAGCGTGACCAAATCCTTGAAGTGGCTCACCTGGAGCTCTGAGGAATCGAAAGCGATGCCTGGATGCCAGCGGAAGTCGACCTGCCGATCCAGGAACAGTGCCCCTTGCCCAACTTGCTCGTGTATCTGACACGCAAGGCTCAAATTAGACGGCCCAGCACCGACCCCAACGCAAGATAACTCCACTTGCTTTCCTCCTATAGAGTCTTCCCACTAGGCGCTTGTTCGCGGCGAATATCGGCCATAGCCATTGGGCCCCCTCGCGGACGTTTCGATCCCCGGTGCCGACCGGATTTGCGAGAATTGTCCTGCGGGTTGTCGAATGTAGACCCGAGCATTCCAGCGCGGTGACAATCGACGGGTCATGCCGGCGACGTGGGTTGGGGGCATCAATGTATATCCTTTCCGCCCGCCTCGATGACCGCGTCGCCGTTACGCGAGACGCTTTCCAGGCCATCAGGCGTTTGAAGCGGGCCGAGTCGCCCGCCTCGACCATGACGCGCCGGCCTTTCGCCGGCTTGGTGGCAGGCAAGAGCGCGGGTTTCACTGCGGCGACGGCATTTTCGGTACGCATGATCATGGACGACCTCTCGCTGATGCGTTCGCAGAATCCCGTGCATGGGCCGTGCCAGAGAAGGAAAACCTTGTTAAACAGTGGGTTGGCGGATTTGCGATCCTGTCGGAAATCCGACATTGAGGGGGGACGCCTACCGGCGGCGCCCGATTTGCACGTCGATGTCGCCTTTTCCGAATAGCTAATCGGGCACCTTCTGCACCAGAATACTTCTCATGGAGACCAGCACGAAGCCTTCATGAACGGACAGTGCATAACCTGGTGTCTCTGCCGGACAGATCGCGATATGCCGTCTCCCATCGAGGTCGGCAGTTGCAAGAGCTGCCAAATCCTTCGCCCTATCGTGCCGTTGCACTGGCTCGATCCCGACATCCTCGGAGGCGGCGATCATGAAGAGTGACGCAATCTCATGTCCGCCGCGACGCCTCTCTCATGAGGAAGCAATTCTCTGTGTTGGTGTCGGATCGATGCTCTTGATGACATGGTTGCGGATGGGCGCATGCCCAGACCTGAGCGCATCAATGATTGCGCGATCTGGGACCTTCACCAACTGGATTGTCGAATCTCTGTAAAGATAGCGGGAAGGAGAATTGCGTTCTGACCACTCTGCCGGTTCCAAAAGCACGACGCCATTCGGTCCCTGCGACTCAATCCAGGCGGAGGGATGAGGCCGCACAGCAGTCTTTTGCGCGCCCGCCGGTCGGCCAGGATGGAGCCGTCGTAAACGCAGTTATTCGATGATCGCCGCCGCGGAGTCCTCAGGCTGTGCCGCGCACGACACCAGCGACGTAGTGGTCGTCGATCGCCCCGTCGCCGATGTCAATCCGAAGCTCGGCCAGTTTCGCGGTGAGCTTCATTGCTATTCCGCCGTGCCCACCGAGCTCGCACAGGAGGTTCTATCAGGCGGTCACGGCTGCACTCGTTGTCGGGTCTTCGACAAAGTCGGACATGAGACACACCGCAATCAGAGCCATGTCATTGGTGTAAAACGATTTTCCCGTTTGGCACGACACGTGCAAGGCTATCCGCAAACGCGCTGCGGCAAGGACTGAGGAGAAATCATGCCATGATCAAGCTCGCCGAACATGCGGTCGCAGCCGCGAAAACTGGCCTTTCCGAGCCGACAGGACGTTGCGGCTGTTTTCCAGTCGACATCATTCTTCACGTTATCCGGACATGACCGTATTCGATTTCCGCCCAACGCTGAATGCTCCGTACGATGATCCCCATCTTTGGCTCGAAGATGTAGAAGGAGAACGGACACTTGCCTGGGCCGCCAGCCAGTCTGCCAGGACCCTGAGGCACTTCGGTGGAACACAGTTCGAGCGCGACCACGAGGCCCTGACAGCGATCTTCGACCGTCCTGACAAGGTTCCCGTGATCACGCGCCGCGGTCAGTACCTCTACAATTCTGGCAAGATGCCGGAAATCCGCACTACTATGGCGCCGGGACCACCCTTGCCGCCCGTCCGCCGATCCTGCTCGCCACCACGAAGCGGGACGACCGCGTCCCACCCGGGTCACGCGCGTAAGACGGCCGCAAAGCTGCAGGCCTTTGGTTATCCCGCTTACTTCTAAGTGAGTACAGGTCGATGATTGCGAGCACGGCGCAAATAATGGGTGCGCGGTCCCACGCAAACTGCGCATGAGCGCTCCGCCATCACGCAATTCGAACAAGACTTTTCGTAGTTCAGTGCATCATTTCTAAACAGCAAGGAGAGAATATCATGGCGAGAAACCAAATGCGCGCGGCACGGGGAGTAACAGCGGCCGTTGTCCTCATCGTGATGGGACAGCAGGCCGTCGCGGCGGACCTTGCGCAAGCCGCGAGCGTCCCGCAGGCGGGAGCCTCGGTCACGGAAGCGCCAAGCCCTTGGCAGATCCGCCTGCGTGCGTTGGGGGTCGTCACTGAGGATTCGGGCTACGTCAAAGCAGTGCCCGGCTCCGATCTTTCCTATTCGAACACGGTGACGCCGGAACTCGATATCTCCTATTTCTTCACGGACAACATCGCCGCCGAGCTCATACTCGGCACCACCTATGCAAACATCGGGGCCCAAGGAGCGATCGGCGGGCTGGGCAAGATCGGCAAGGTTTGGCTGCTGCCGCCTACGCTCACATTGCAGTATCATGTTACCAATTTCGGCGCTTTCAAGCCCTATGTTGGTGCCGGCGTGAACTACACGATATTCTATAACCAGGATGTCGGCAGCGCCGACGCTCTCAAGGTTAGGAACACGTTCGGCGCCGCGCTGCAGGTCGGGTTCGACTACATGGTGGATCAGCACTGGGGCGTCAACTTCGACGTGAAGAAGCTTTTCCTCAAGCCAGACTTCGACGTCACGGTCGACGGCGCGAAGCTGACGGGGAAGGCTGCGCTCGATCCATGGTTGATAGGCGCAGGTGTCACCTACCGCTTCTGATACGCAACGCGAAGGCGGCCTGCCGACAGCCGATCTGAAATGAAGGGCGCCTCGGGCGCCCTTTCCACGCCGGCGGTGCACGGCGAGTCGACCCGGATCGATTAGAGGGGTGGGGCCTTGTAACCCTTGGGCGGGGAGGTGTCCGAATCGGAGCAATATTCTGATCAACTTTATGCGATGACCATCCAACGCATAGCATCCGATTGTCGGGATTCTTGAAGAAGCCGTTGTTAAGACTGGGCGTCCCCGCCTGCACCCGACCAGGTACTTACCAGTAGCAGCCGACAGGCTGCCCCGCGCCGAAGAAGACCGGGCGCGGTTCACGAGCAGCCGGCTCGCGCCGTCAGGCGCGCGGGCCCGTAGCAATTACTTGGAAGTCGGGTAGGTCAGGCCTGTTTGTCGGGCCGAACCAGATCCGTGTGGCTGACGCCGAGGGCAATGCCAGTTCATAGATCGTGATGATCGTCGGATTTCTTCGGCCTTTCTCGAAGCCGCTGATGTACTGGGACTGAACCCGGAAATCTCGGCAAGCTGCTCCTGCGTCAGACGCTTCCTTAGCCTGATCCTCTGCACATCACGTCCGACCAACCTGCGCATATCCATGCGCGACCCAGCGGATTAGGCAGCTTAAGTTATCAACTATAATGTAAATCTACATCGAGCATCAGATGATCGCAGGATCTCACCGGTCGGCGTGAACCCGTGGCTCGCCAATCAGGGCTTCGGCATTTTCCGTTGCACCCCCCGGCAAGCGAACCTTGAGGACGAAGCAGGAGCGACGGCCACGCGCTTCCGGCGGACAAAGGGGGCTGGCAGTCGTCCGGGCGCAGCTAAAACTGATGATACACTCAAGGCCCACAGCCGATGTCTCAATTGCCCGCCGGGCAGATCCCGTCCATATGGCGCCGCACGGATTGAATAACACTCGCACCCGAACCCGGGAATTGGAGATGTCGGTCGGGGGCGTGGACACCAGAATACGGCCACATCACGCCTGAGAGAGTCCGCGAGACAGAAGCGCCCCAACGCGCCAGGTCGACGCGCGAGCGATGATGGTATAGTCATCTTATCCCACCGATCCGGCCGGTCGGCGGCGCTGCCTTCCGCCCAGCTCATGACCCAGGCCCGCCAGGATCACGCAACTCCCGACATCACGCGGCCCTGTAGGCCACCGGCGCCCACAGCACCGGCTCATGAAAACCGTCGTTTAGCCGAACGGCATCCACCCTCTCGTTTGAGCCGCTGAGATATCCGGCCACGCCGCGGGTGTCCCGATTGTGTGGATTCGCCGATCCGCGCGCGGCCGGCCGGCGCGGCGAAAGGATATGCGCAGATCGGTGACGGTGACAATTCGGCTGACACAGCGCGACAGGCCGAACTCGATCATAGCTGCGAAGAGCTCGTAGTTACCAACAGAACGCCACCCGCTCCCTTCGGGGGTGGATGAGGCAACGTCGAGTAAGGCGGGCGCTTTCCCAGACGTCGGTTCCTTAGGCGCCGTCTTTCCTCCAACAGCACCGGAAGGTTATCGCGAAGCATAGTCGGCCCGCTCGACGGAAGCGAACGCAACCATCGACACGACCGCCGGAATCTCGCAAAATCGTATAGTGCAGGTTCAACGCGTCGTTCGAATCCATCTCCCGCCATTCGTCCGTACATCCGTGGAGCCGCTCTTTCAAAACGCGGTATCGCAGAGGGTGCATTGCATGTAATTCGTTGGCAAAGTCACCGTACCAATCGAGCGCAATAAGTGCATCATGATGACGTCTGGGAAGGAATGGCCCTGAATTGGAGGCGAATGGCCAGCCGAAACAGCCTGTGCTCATGCTCAGGACGATCAAAGACGAATTCAGTTTCTCAGACAATTGAAGATCGTGAGGAGGCCAGCAGGGCTACGGCCTGATCCTTGGTGTGCACGCCGAGCTTCTTCTTCGCATTGTCGAGGTGGAAAGCGACGGTGCGCGGTTTGATGCCCAGGATGCAGCCGATAACCCAGGCGGACTTGCCGCGCGCCGCCCATTGCAGGCATTCATATTCACGAGGTGTCAACGAAACGCCGTCCACTGTTCGATTGCCGGACAGCTTTCGACGAGCATAAATGTGAAAACATGTCGCCATGAGTTGGAGCGCCTGTTCGTATCGCTCAGCAACGCGCAGGGACGCGGAATTGGGCTTATCAGCGGCAAAGGTTATCGCTGCAACACAGCCTCTACGATCAATAATGGGGATCGTCAAACCGCAGCGGATGCTGAACTGGGCCGCCTCATCAAATAGTTTCTGTTGAGCCGGCGACATCTCAACGCCAAGCAAATCCGACCCCGCCCATCGAAACGGGCAGCCGCCACACCGCGCACGCATAATGACGGGATCGACTTTCTGATACTGGTTTCGCAGATAGTGCGCGGTCCAGGGAGTCGGATAATTCGAGATCAGCTTGGGCTCGCCACAAGGTTGCAATGGCAAGGACAGATAGGCAAAGGTGAGTAGATCAAGTGCTGCGGCCGCCCCAGCCATGGCATCCCGGAAATCTGTTTCATCGACACTCTCCGACAGCTTTTCCAGGAATGTCTCGAAGAGAAGCGGCATGTCCTTCGTCATTGTCCTCACTCAATCCCTCCATCCGTCTGCTGCGCGCCACCCGGCCTGTAGACCTCATCGTGCCCGCACAAACGTGGCCTGGCTGACCGTCAGAATGCCGCGACGCCTGCACGATATTCGCACCGGTCGTCGCCAACCGTAGCTACTCGGCGATGCTCGAATGGCCTTGTCCGAGATGCCCAGCATCCTCCCAACGCAATAAGGTGCTGATGGAGCAGTCCGACAGGGCGAAGCGCATCACTGGAAACAGCGGACGAGGCTGAAATTTGGTCACCGAACCCAAGAAGAGGACGGGCTAGGCAGCGTCGATTCATGACGCCTGCGAGGCGCTCCCGTCGGACGCTCGATCGAAAGCCTAGTGCAAGGTAGAAGCTCTCCCACTTGCAATTCGACGAGGCGCTGATCCAACTCCTTGTCCGCCGCTGTGAGGCGATGGTTCAGGCGAAGGTAATCCATCCATGTAGGCGTGCGGAATGTCTCTGTCCAAATCAACGGCTCCCGCAGATCGCGCTGGAGGTTCCAGTGCCGAGCACCGACGCGCCTTTGCAAACGACGTCTTTGCCGCATCAGGTCCAGGAAAGGTTCGACATTCGGCTCCGGTATCGAGTACTCGATCTTGACAACGATAGGCCCGCTTCTCGCCTTCACCTCCAGCGCGACTTCTGGGATTTCGAAGCTGAGAGCGTCCTGGTCGACCTCTTTCCATTGACGGATGGGGAGAAGGAGCCCGGTGGCTGCAACCAACAGGAGAGCGCCAGCGGAACTTTCCAACGCCAATGTGAGCGAATACTTCTCAGCCACCGCGCCCCAAAGCCAGCTGCCAGCGGCAACGCCGCCCGAGCAGAGGGCATAATGGATCGAGAGCGTCCGACCAACCACCCAGCGCGGGCTCGACAACTGCACGCTGACGTCAAGCCCCGTCCAGGTGACTACCCAGGCCGCCCCGCCGAGCGTCAAGGCAACAGTGGCCACTACCAGGGAAGGAGTGAACGCCAGAGCCAGGCAGCACGCAGCGCTGGCTATGCATGCCAGTGTCGTCAGCCGCTCCTGCGACAGCGACCGCCTCAGCACGTTATTGGATATGCCGGCGGTCAAGGCGCCCGCCCCAAAGCCGGCCATGAGGATGCCATAAGCGATTGGTCCTCCGCCCAGCTGATCGCGGGCGATCAGGGGGAGTAACGCCAGTATGGAAATGCTAGTCAGGCCGAAAAGCGCTCCTCGCGCGATGGCTGCCATGATCTCAGCCGACACTGCCGTGAAGCGCGCTCCATCATGGATCGCGGTGGTCAATGACTCACGTGGAAGAGGCGAAGAGCGACCATTCCATTTGTAGCGCCCGATGGCCCACAGCATTATCAGGTAAGTCAGCGTCGCCAGAGCGAAAGCGGTCAGAGGTCCAAAGGACGCAACAACGACGCCGCCGAGCGCCGGACCGATGCTTCGCACGGCATTGTAGCCGACCGAAATCAGCGTGACCGCAGCCGGAACTTCGCGTTTCTGCAGGATGTCGCCGACCGAGGCGTGCCAGGCCGGATCGGTGAAAGCGGCGCCGCATCCGGCCAGACAGCTGAATGCCAGGATCATCCATGGATTATAAAATCCCAGGCCGACGAGAGCCGTCAGCATTATCGACGACAACGCTATCACGCACCAGCCCAGCGTCATCACATTGCGCCGGCTAAAATTGTCAGCAATTGCCCCGGCGAAGATCGACAGAATGAACACGGGCAGCGTCGTGGAAGTCTGCACGAGGGCGACCATCACCTCCGAGGTCGAGATGGTCGCCATCAGCCAACTGACCGCAACGGTCTGAATCAGCCAGCCCAGGCTGGACACCTGTGCGCCAAGCCAGATCACACGAAACGTGTGATTCTCCAGCGGAGCAAACGTTGCCGACGAAACTGCGTCTGCGCGCGACACCCTGCTCATCTTACTGAGCCTCTTTTTAGCAGTACAGGCCGCTTTGAAGATTTCACCATGGTGCAGCTGCCTAGAGAGAATGGCAGGATCAGGGCCTTGAACCGGTTGGAGGCGCTACATTATGTGTGCAACTACTAACCTGCCACAAAGATACCCTCGATGCCGAAATCCCTTGCAGGTCAACCAGAACGCCTGACCGATTTCAGAGCTAAGGAAGGAGCGGCAAACAGATAAGCTTTCCACCGCTCAACAAGGTTTGGCCAGACTCGGGGCCTCGCAGCTTTCGAGCGAGCGCGGCGGCGGTAGCCATTAGCTCGTTCATGGCCCCGTTCTCGACCGCCGATCGATAATGGCGCAATTCCAGGCGTCATAGTACCTGTCGGCCTTCACGTTGCACGCCGGGGCATCGGCCGTGTGCGTCCACAGTATCGCTGCCGCCATCACCTTGCTCCGCGGCGTCCTTCTCAAATGGTGATGACATGGCTGCGGTGATTTGACGGAGGGAAACTGTTCCAACGGGCTTGCCGCTGTTATCCACAACAACGGCTTCATAGGAGGGCGAATTCGTCAGTTCCTTGGCGGCAACGTCGAGCGTCGAGCCAGACCTAAGCGTCGGCAGCGATCTGATCCCGGATGGCGGAACGGGATCCATAACAGCATTCACTTTTAGGAAGCGCCCCCGATTAACGTCCTTCACAAACCTCGCGATGTAGTCGTCGGCGGGGTTCAATAAGATGTCCTGGCTGTCGCCTTGCTGAATAACCGACCCGTCCCGCAAGATAACGATCCGGTCGCCAAGCCGAAGCGCCTCATCGAGGTCATGCGTGATGAAGACAATGGTTTTCTTCAACTCCGCCTGCAAATCAAGAAGCATGGTTTGCATGTCGGTCCTGATCAACGGATCCAGAGCCGAGTAGGCCTCGTCCATAAGGAGTATCGAGGCGTCGTTGCTGAGGGCACGCGCAAGCCCGACTCGTTGTTGCATGCCGCCAGACAACTCGTCTGGATAGCGCTGCTCAAACCCCACAAGGCCCACGCGTTCGATCCAGCGCATGCCAATAGCCCGGCTCTTCGCCTTATCGATACCGCGCACCTCCAGCCCAAACGTGACGTTGTCGATGACGCTACGGTGCGGCAGGAGGGCAAATCTCTGAAACACCACCGCCGTCTTGTTACGGCGGAATTCCCGCAACTCCAGCTCCGACATTTCAAGAATGTTGCGTCCCTCGATTATGATTGAGCCTGCCGTTGGCTCTATCAGGCGGTTGATGTGCCTGACCAGCGTCGACTTGCCGGAGCCAGACAGTCCCATGACAACTTGGATCTGACCTGCCGGCATGGAAATGTTGATATTGTTCAGCCCCAGTATGTGTCCATGCATCTTTCCGAGGTTGGCCTTGGACAGTCCACTCTGGACGGGTTTGATGTATTGCTCCGGCGCTCTGCCAAATATCTTGTACAGATCGCGTACCTCGATCGACGTGTCCCCCTTAGTCATGCGCTGTGCCCCGACGCCTCTGAAGCCGCCGGCCATAGGCCTGGGTAGTGCGGTCGAAAATGATGGCAATACCCACGATTGCAAAGCCGTTGAAGATGCCTTGCGTGAAATACTGGTTGGCAATTGCTTGAAGCACGTTGAGGCCGAGCCCCTGCACGCCGATCATCGAAGCGATGACAACCATGCCAAGGGCCATCATGATCGTCTGATTGACGCCGGCCATTATCGTCGGCATAGCAAGCGGCATTTGGACTTTCCAAAGCTTCTGCAACCGCGAACAGCCATAAGCATCGGCCGCCTCCAGCACCTCCTTGTCGACCAAGCGAATCCCGAGGTCGGTGAAACGGATGATCGGTGGGACGGCGTAGATCACCACGGCAATGAAGCCTGGCACGCGGCCGATGCCGAGCAGCATGACGACCGGAATAAGATAGACGAAAGGTGGCATCGTTTGCATGACGTCGAGTATTGTCTGCAGTACGCCGCCGATGCGCCTAAAGCGGTTCATCAGAATGCCGAGTGGCATACCGACAGCGATGGAGAAGATCGTTGCCGTAAAGACGAGCGAAATCGTCTTCATTGCGTCCTGCCACAGGCCAAGTAGACCGATCGCAATCAGCGTTCCGACGACAGCCGCTACCACGGTCCAATGGCGCGCCGCGAACCATGCGACGGCAGCCAGCACCCCAACCACGAGCGGCCATGGCGAACCCGCAATTATGCCTTCGAAGAAGATCAGAACGCGCTGCAGCGGGTAAAAGAAATTCTCAATCGTGTCGCCATAGAGGCGCGTGAGGGCCCTGAGGGAGCCGTCGATTGCGCGTTTGATAGTCAGCAGAAAGTCGGGGTCTAACTGGGGAAATTTGAATAGCCAGTCCATATCAAAGCCCCTAATCATGTTCGCGGCGAGTCCGTGAGCACTCCTGAGTTTCAAAAAATGAGAGGCAGCCGGGAAGAAAGTTGCCATTCTGGGTCAGTGCGCAAGAGCATGGCTGCACGGTGTTGCCAATCCTCCGGGTTATTGAGAGCAGAGACTTCGACGCAATTCGAAGCCTCTACAATCATTGTGCGACTTACTTGGCCGCCGCCTTGACCTTGTCGGCGATGTCAGCCGGGACCCACTTCGTCCAAACTTCAGGCATGTGCTGGATGAACCACTTCGCGCCGTCCTCGCCGTTTGCTTGGTTCTCGGTCATCCACAGCATCACCTTACCGACCTCGGCTTGGCTCCAACTGCGCTTTCCGAAATAGTCTTTCGCCGGAGCCACGTCCTCGCGCTTCAAGAACTTTTCGGAGGCCAAGGTGATTTCTTCGGCCGCCTTCCAGTAATTCGGCTTCGGATCCGGGCAATCTTGCTTCGTGGTGCAGCGCACCCACTCGGCATCGTCGTGTGTGGCTTCGAGTTGCACCATCGGATACTTTACAAGAAGGGAAGTCGGAGCCCAGTACGCCGCGATGAAGCCCTTCTTGCTTTCATAAGCCTTGGCGATTGCACCATCGAGCGCCGCTGCAGATCCGCTCGGGACGAGGACAAACCCCTTTTTGTCAGCCTCAAGGGCCTTGAACAGCTGCGCTGTCACCACGGTGTCGCCCCAGCCTTGTGGGCCCTGGATCACGCCGCCCTTCGAGGAATCCTCAGGAGACGGAAACAGTTCCGGATGCTTCATGGCGTCCTCGACCGTCTTGATGTCGGGATGGGCGTCGGCAACGTACGTTGGAATGTACCAGCCTGAGACAGAGCCATCGCTGATTCCGTTGCCAATTCGGCTGACCCGCCCCTCGGCGACGCCGTTAGCATAGAAGTCGCCCAACAAACTCACGGCCACTGACGGGGCAATGTCGGGCTGACCCTTCTCGATCATAGAAGTGACCGTCGGAACCGTGTCACCCGCCACGGTCGTTGCGTTACAGCCATAACCATTATTGAGGATGAACTGATCGACGTACGCATTCGCTTCAGCCGACTGCCAGCTGAAGAGAGCCAAGGTAATGTCGCCGCAGGCAGCATGGGCAGCACCGGCGCTCATCAGAGCCCCGACCGTAGTCAACGAAAGCAAGTACTTTCTCATCCAAACGTTCTCCCATTGTCCGTGACATTTTGTTGATGATCCACCGCAGTGACGTCATTTTAGTACTCCGGTACCCCGACGCATCAACGCCGAAAAGAATGGGGCTCGGATAAAATGGCTTTATAGCTGACGAGATTGTATCGCCGTACCGGGCACAGCTTGAAAGTGGTACCTGATGGCCATTCCAATTCGCGACGGGATTCACGCCCGGATGCGGGCCCCTATCGTTGTCCCTCAAAGTCGTCCCGATTTACCAGATGAAGAAAATAAGAAACGCCGAGCAAATCCTTGAACAGGGTGATGTCGTTTCGAGGCGCCTGGTCCTCGAGATCGCTGACCGAACCTTAGACAGGCTGGATAGCTACAGGCGGCTCCGCAGCATCATGCGGCTGGAGGGCGACGTGTTGCACATCGGCACACGATCCTGGCACCTGTCGACGAAACGCAACATCTATCTCTTTGGCGCCGGCAAAGCCTGCAACCACATGGCGATGGCGGTGGATCACGTGCTCGGCGAGCGCCTGACGCGCGGCATCGCCATCGTGAAGATCCACGAACAATCGGACCGCTTCAACAAGACGGAAGTTTATGTCGGCGGGCACCCGCTTCCGAACGAAGAGGGACTACGCGCCTCGAGGCAGATCATAGAAGTGGTCGACCAAGCCGGGCCGGAGGATCTCTTCATCGTCGTCATAAGCGGTGGGAGCTCGGCTCTGATGTCCTGCCCGATCGACGGCATTTCCCTCCAGGATGAGATCGACACGACCGACGTGCTTTTGAAGTCGGGCGCAGGCATCTACGAAATCAATGCCGTTCGCCGCCACATCTCGGCACTGAACGGCGGGATGCTGGCAAAGCGCATTCAGCAGGTTGGGGCCGAACTGATCGGCTTCGGGATCAGCGATGCGGTCGGTTCTCCGGCGACCGGCGACATCGCGGTGCCCTACGCGGCCTACAAGAGCACGCCGATCGGGCCAGATGCTACGACACTCGACGACGCGCGCGCCACCATCGTCGATTTCGAAGTCGCCGACCGCCTGCCGAAGAGCGTCGTGGACTACCTGATGAACGCTGGTCCCGACAAGGAAACGCCGAAGGCTTTTCCCGACAACACCTATTTCCTGCTCAACACGCTGCCGGACTCCTGCATCTATGCAAAGCAAGTCTGCGAGGAGATGGGCATTCCCGCCATCATCGTCACCTCGTTCCTGGAAGGCGAAAGCCGCGACGCGGGCACCTTCTTCGCCTCGATGGCGCGGGAAATCCAAACGTACGGCAATCCGGTCAAGCCGCCCTGCGTTCTGCTTAGTTCAGGTGAAGTCACCACGCAGATCCTCGACAACAGCTCAATCAAGGGACATGGCGGTCCCGGCCAGGAAATGACGGTGAGCTTCGCCATCACCGCTGCCAAGACGAAGGGGGCCTGCCTTCTCTCAATCGACAGCGAGGGCACTGACGGCACGGCGAAGGTCGCGGGCGGCATTACCGATTCCAGCAGCTTGAAGGCGGCCGCCGCCAAGGGGATCAGCTTGTATCGGTCGCTACGCGAACATAGCTGCTTCGAGGTGCTTTCGGCCATCGGCTCCACGGTCTTCACCGGCAACACCGGCACCAACCTCTGCGACCTCAACATCCTCTATGTCCCGGCGACCGAAGAGGATCGATAGCCATGAAAGACAGGATCACATCCGTCCGGGCCCAGCAGATCATCGACTGCAAGTGTCGGCCTGCCGTGGAGGTCGAGATCCGCACCGAAAGCGGCGCTGTAGGCAGAGGGGCAGCACCTACCGGAACTTCGGTCGGCATGCACGAGGCCTTCGTCCTGCGCGACGGAAACCTGGCGAGCTACAAGGGCCTCGGCGTCCACTTGGCCGTCGACAACGCAGTGAACGTAATTGGGCCGGCGTTGATCGGCATGAACGTGTTCAACCAGCGCGCCATCGACGAGAAGATGATTCAGCTCGACGGTACGCCGGACAAGCGCAGTCTCGGCGGCAACACCATCTATTCAGCCTCAATTGCCGCTTTCCGTGCTGCGGCCGATGCCCGCCGGATCCCGCTTTACAAGTATATTGCGGGTCGAGACATACGCACCCTACCGGTGCCCTGCTTCAACGTCATCAACGGCGGCCGCTTCGAGACGTTGATCCAGGCGTTCAACGAATTTCTGATCGTGCCCTATGGTACCGACAGCGTAGACTTGGCGGTCGAGATGGGGGTCGCAGCGTTCCAGCAGCTCGCCGACGTCCTAACGAAATATCTCGGTCACAAGCCGCAAGTAGCGAGTTCCTATGGCTACGCGGCCCCTTCAGACGACCCGGAGGTGATCCTATCGCTAATGCAGGAGGCGATCGACGCCTGCGGCTATACTGGTCGCATTGCCTTCGCACTCGATTGCGCCTCCAGCGAAATGTACGACCGCGATACCGGCACCTATCTGCTGCAGGGCAAGCGTGTCTCGAGGGACAAACTGATCGCATACGCCAAAGCGCTGACCGAAAAGTTCGATCTCGTCTTCATCGAGGATCTGCTCGATCAGAACGACTGGGACGGATACAGCAAGGCGGTCAGAGAACTCACCCGCACGATTGTTCTCGGCGACGACCTCACCGTCACCAACCCTACCCTGCTCAAACGCGCCTACGAAACGCATGCCGTCGACGGCTTCATCCTGAAGCCCAACCAGGTCGGCACCATCACCGAGGCGATGGATGCCCATCGCTTTGCGAGCGAGCATGGTATGATCTCGGTTCCCTCAGGTCGTTCCGGCGGCGTCGTCGATGACGTGGTGATGGATTTTTCCGCCGGCCTTGAAGTGCCTTTTCAGAAGAATGGCGCGCCGCGCTCGGGAGAGCGCATCGAAAAGCTGAACTTCCTGATGCGTGCCAACGCGGCAAGCCCCGGCTGCCGTCTCTACGACATCAAGCCCCTCCTCCGTTTCTGACGCGGCTCAGCCGCGGAAGGCAGGAACACAAACGTCAATCAACCAAGAAGAGGTTGCCTCCATGTATCCCAGGATTGATTTTTTCTACCTTTCCGAGCCCGACATGATTGCTGCCGGCGTTCTCGACGCGGAACGCTGCGTTGAAGTTTGCGAGGAAACCTTCCGCCTCCTCGGCAAGGGCGACTATTTGATGGGCGGCGCCAACCACAACAATCATGGCCTGAACATCGTCTTTCCGAAGGAAACGAAGTTCCCGAACATGCCGGTGGCCGGACCGGATCGTCGTTTCGCGGCCATGCCTGGTTACCTCGGTGGACGTTTCGACGTCTGCGGCAACAAATGGTACGGGTCCAACCATGCCAATGCTGAAAAGGGCCTGCCACGTTCCATCCTGACCATGATGCTCAACGACAAGGACACTGGCGCGCCGCTGGCGCTGATGTCGGCGAACCTTTTGAGCGCAGCGCGCACGGGCGGTGTGCCAGGCGTGGCGGCCAAGCACCTCGCCAACAAAGATGCCAGGGTCGTCTCGGTCGTCGGCTGTGGCCCTATCAACAAGGCGTGTTTTACGGCGATCATGACCCAGCTTGGAGCCGTTCAAAGGGTAGTCTGCTTCGACCTCTTCCTCGAGAAGGCCAACGAATTCGCAGGATGGGTACATAAGGAATACGGCGTCGACGCCGTCGGCGTCGATGATACCGAGGCTGGTTTCCGGGGCGCAGACCTCATCACAGTAGCGGCTTCCCGCCTCAAGCCGCTTCATTTCAAGGACGAGTGGATCAAGGAAGGCGCGACCATCTTGGTGTCTGGCCCCTTCAACACCGACGAGTCGTTCCTGACTAGTGCCAAGATCGTCTACGATCACACCGCCTTACAGGAGGCCTATGTCGAGGATGCGGTCGCCTCCGGGAACAAGGAAGCTTACTATAGCGGTGTTATCGGTGGTCCATTCTTCCGTCTTATCGATGCCGGCAAGCTGCCAGCCCTCAAGCAATCAACCGGCCTCGGCGACGCCGTCAACGGCGACAAGCCCGGGCGAGAAAGCGCGGCAGAGCGGGTAATCTTCATCGCCTGCGGCATGGCTGTGTTCGACATCAGCTGGGGTTTCGAAGTTCTTCAGAATGCTAAACGCAAAGGAATTGGCCAATCCTTAAGCCTCTGGGAACAGCCAAGCCAAGCTTGACCAAAAAAGACTGCGCCGCGCCGTGAACGGTGCCGATCGGCACCAGACATTGCCAGTCGCGCCGAAGCTTACTTCGCCCACGATGATCGCCTCTGGAATCAGTGCCCTGAGCTGCTTTGAAGCCGGCTTGAGCGAAGAGGCTCAAGGCGACCCGAACACAAATTTGGTGCATGCTAGGAAGCGATGTTCGGCGACCATCCGCGGATCCTCGCGACAAGCAGTGCACGGCTGCGCTCGAAGGTCAATGACCGGCAGGGAAGTGTTCGAGCCCGTGCGACCACTTCACGCTGCTCCAGCTGCAGCGAACACAACAGGAAGTGTCGGGTCGAGGAGACCGGCGGGACGTGTCTGGATTCCGGTGGCCGGCCATGAGGTTTAATCACTTTCGTCATGCAATCAGCGTTGTCGCTTTGGAGACAAAGTTGCCGTTTCCGCGTGCTTGACATCGATTATACTAGTGGAGGCGCGGATGACCAGCGCTTTGTCAACGGCCGCGTCCCTGTACGCGCGCGTTCGGCGCGTAATCCCGCCTATCGAATGGCAACGTTCGCAGCGGATGTTGACGCGATCCTTGCGCCGAAGCGCGAGCGAAACGCGATTATTCTCGCGCACAAATATCAGACGCCCGAAATCTTCACTGCGTATCCGACATTGTCGGCGACAGCCTGGCGCTGGTCCGCAAGGCGATGTCGGTCGAAGCAGACGTTGTCGTGCTGGCCGGCGTGCAATTCATGGCGGAAACGGCCAAGCTCCTCAATCCTTACAAGACCGTGCTCATTCCCGACCTTGCCGCCGGCTGCTCGCTTGCCGACTCGATCACCCCCGAGGACGTGCGGCTGATGCGGCAGCGGCATCCTGGTGTTCCAGTGGTTGCCTATGTCGACACATCAGCGGCTGTGAAGGCCGAATCTGACGTCTGCTGCACCTCAGGCAACGCGCTGGCAGTCGTGAAATCGCTCGGCGCGCCGCGTGTGATCATGCTGCCCGACGAATATCTGGCGAGGAACATCGCGGCCCATACCAAGGTTTGGATCATCGCCTGGAAAGGACGCTGCGAGGTGCACGAGCGGTTTACGGCGGCCGATATCCGCCAAGTTCGGGAAGCGTATCCTGGCGTGAGTGCGCTCGCCCACCCCGAGTGCCCCCCGAGGTGGTCGCCGAGGCTGACTTCGCCGGATCGACGGCGGCGATGTCCGACTATGTCGGACGGCACAAGCCGGCGCGGGTGGTGCTGATGACGGAATGTTCGATGAGCGACAACGTCGCAATCGAGCATCCGGACGTGGACTTCGTGCGTCCCTGCAGTCTCTGCCCCCACATGAAGCGCATCACGCTTCGAAATATTCGCAGCGCGCTCGAGGAGAACGGCCACATCGTCACGATCGATCCGCGCGTTGCGGAACGCGCTCGCGTTGCCGTCGAGCGCATGCTCTTAGTGTGACATCAAGTATCCAGTTGCTCTTTACTTCTTTACTTCGAGCGGCTGCCCTGCCCAGTTCAAGAGAGCGCTCAACGTGAAGCAGCCGAGCCCGCTACCAAGAGACAAAGTAGCATTGCGCACCCTCTCCTCACGAGACACAACGATGGATGCGGCTGAGCCACGCCGAAGGCAACTTCACATAGCATGAGCGTCATCTTAAGCGACGTGCGCTGAGTGCCATCTCTCAACTTTGCCCGGTCGCGCTAGGCATAAACTGGGTTTAGCGCCAGCTAAAACTTTTAGGTATTCTCCTGGCTGCGCCTGATCCCCTATCATCACTCTTATGGTGAGCAAGACCGCCCTACCGGGCGGTGTAGCTCCTTTTTCCAGAACGACCATTATCTACTCCGGCGCCGCAGTGAGGCTTTGATGGATACTGACACTCCAGCTTTCTGGGGCAGCGCAGAACAGTTCGGTGGGTGCGCCGTGGGAAGCAGGAAGGGGCTCGCGGTTCCAATGCTTCGCCACGACGTCAGCATCGATTTCAAGGCGAAACCATCAGGCGACGGAGGGTAGCGCGCCGATGTCGATAAGCCTGTCTCGTGTCCGCCAGAGCGGGATCCATGTATTTTCTCTCCAAGCTGGTTTTCGCCTCAAGAGTGCGTTTGACCACAGCGCCTCGGGATTGGCTTAAGTGAGACCTTGGCGCCAGAACGTGTGATAGGCTAACGCCATCGGCAATATGGCTTCAAAAACCGAGCATCTGGCGCGCCGATGCTCCGCACGGATTTCAGTCTTTATCCGGCCATGTGGCAGCGTTTAGCACTCCGGGGCTGGTATCCGGAGACTGAGTCTCCGTTCTCGGCCTACAGAAGTCGCTCGTCTAAATTAACGATGGAAAAAGGAGCCAAGATGAACAGGTTTGAAGGAAAGGTCGCCCTCGTGACGGGCGGACGTAGCGGAATTGGTCAAGCCACTGCGCGACGACTTCGGGATGAGGGTGCACACGTCTTCACGGCGCAGCGCGGAGAGGACCGGGAGTTCGAAGCGATCTCGATCGACTTTTCCGAACCGGCCAAAGCAGGTCGTGCTGTCGATGCCGTCGTCGACAAAGCTGGAAGGCTCGATATCCTCGTCAACAACGCGGGCATGATGGAGGAAGCAAGGATCGAGGATATGACACTCGCGGATTGGGAGCGCACGATGGCCGTCAATCTGACGACGCCGTTCATGCTGATCAAAGCCGCCCTGCCCCACTTGCGGTCCGTGAGTGGTTCGATCGTGAATGTCGGCTCAATAGAGGGCCTCGGTGCCAATCCGAAGCATGCGGCCTACGGCACATCCAAAGCAGGTATCCATGGCCTCACCAGGGCAGTGGCGATCGACCACAGCGGCGAAGGCGTCCGTTGCAACGCGGTCGCACCGGGGTGGATCGACACTGACATCAATGTGGAATTCATCCAGAAACTGCCCGATCCAAAGGGTTTTCGCCAAAAGGTCGGGAAGATCCACATGGTAGGCCGCACCGGGAAGCCGGAGGAGGTCGCAAGCCTGATTGCCTGGCTGGCTTCGTCCGAGTCTTCCTTTGTCACCGGACAAGTATGGACGATTGATGGCGGCCGAATGGCTATGCTGAGCCTGCCGCAGTGACGGCAGAATTCGCGCTTTCGAAGAAGCGCGCTGCCTGGAACAGCGCTGAAAAGCGCAAACAGGAATTTGGCTAATAGTCGTCTTTTGAATCCTGCATCCGATGCAGATGAAAGGCTTCATTGCCGCAGGCGGCGAATAAGGCGAAGTTTTTCTGGTGCGTCTCAATGCGAATTTAACTGGAGGTGATTAAATGGTGTCGAATGGTGCTATGGACGGACGCCGGAATGCTGCTGTTGCGGCGTCGGTCGCTCCGCCCTTTCCATTATATGTCGAGCGGGCTCAAGGTGCGGAGATCTGGGATGTTGAGGGGCGGCGATATATCGACTTCCTGGGTAATGGGCGCTCTCGCGGTCGGACACTCGCATCCTAAGGTCGTCGCCGCCATCCAGGCGTAGCTTCCCAAGTTCAGTCACACCTTCTTCGCTACTGCTCCGTATGAGAGTTACCTTGCCGTCGCCGAGCGGTTGAACCAGCGTTGCAAGGTGGGCGGGGGGCCAAGACATTGCTCGTCACCACCGGTGCGGAGGCCGTCGAGGATGCCGTCGAGATTGCTTGCGCCTATACCAAGCGGCGCGGCATCACATGGCTCATGCTGTGCCTACGCTCGTAAGGACGACCTTAAGAGCGTAGCCTCGCTACCGTGCCATGCTCGCGCAAGGCGGCCCTCGCCGGCTTTCGACTGGAGCCGTAGGCAGATAACCAAATCGTTGATGATGCCGTGGTGCAGTCGATCTCGAGGATGTGCCATAGAATCGGCTTGCCGCCGATCTTGACTATCGGCTTGGGCCGAAGCTGGCTCTGCTCCAGGGCCGTCGCTCGCGAGAACCGTGCTTTCAGTATCGGCTCCATTTCTTGTTATCCGGCCGCTGTCGCCTGGCTTCCCGGCACGATTGCTCCGCTGGCGCGATTGGACGTACGGGTTTTAACAGAAATTGCCGACCATACCGATAATCCCCGTCAACGACGAAGGGGTCGGTCGTAGCGGCAGTTTCGTAGTCCGCCTGGCTAGTTCCAAAGGAGGCCAAAACAGCGGCCTCGTCAAGATGATACCGGCCCTTTGGCTCGATCAGGACCCACGCCTTGGCCAGATCGGCGCAATTCTCAAGTCCGAGCGTTTCCACCGCCGCCGCGCTGCTGCCGGGAAACCATCCGCTCAGCCATGGAAGACCTAGCGCTCGCGTCTCGAGCACATACAGCAGGCTCGGCGAGCCGCCAGTCAGATCGACCACCGGGGTACCAACTTCAAGGCCGGCTGCACGAGCCTCGGCTCTGGCCGTGGCCAGATAGTGGTGGAAGGACTCCGAAAGCATCAATTTTCCACCGCCCGGCATGGGCATGACAGCAGTATAAGCGCGCAGATCTTTCACCTGAGCGAAGGGGTTGAGGACGCTATCATTGATGACTGATGCATTGAGCAACTGTGCCGACACCGCCAGGGGCAGTAGGGTGGCGAGGCTGCGTCCCTGTTGCGCAAGAGGGCTCAGGAAAGCAAGGACCGCGAGCATCCAGAACAACGCGACGAACGCACCAAGGTACCAGTAATTGAGATTGGATCCCAGTGCGAACACGTGCGGTAGGACCAGAAAGGTTAGCGTAAGAGAGATGCTCGTGGCAGCTTGGGTGCGCAGAATCAATCCCTCACGATAGAGCATCGCGCCAAGGCATGTGAACGCCGGCACCAAGAACAGGGTCGAGGGCTGGATGTTGATCGGATCGACCCCCAGCAGCGTAATCGCTATTGTTACGATCAACACCGCAGCGAGAGCCAGCGAGGAGAGCAACTTGTCCGTAGACTCCATGAAAATGCTGAGCAGAAGAGCTATCGCCAGCAACACAGCGATGGCGAGTTGCGCGCGGCTGGTGGGTAGCCAGTCGATCCGCAAGCTGCGAAACACCTCGTGGCCGTCACCCAACAGGATTTCCATCTCAGCGCTGTTAATCATCCGGGTCACCAGCCCGGTGATGCCGCCATCGATCAAGTAGGCGGTAATAATCAGTAGAGCGAGAGCGACCAGCGCCGCGCCAAGCATGGGCAGCAACGACTTTCGGCGCAAAATGACGACATAGAGTATAACGACGAGGGCAATGGCCGCAGCGGTGGTCGGCTTAGCCATGAAACAGCACCAGCCGCCAACGCCGACCAGGACCCATCCCAAAACTTGGAGCAAGTGCCTTGGCCGGTCGGCTAGTAGCAAGCCGATCGTCACGATCAAGAGCGAATGGAAGGCCAGCGTGTAGTAGTTAGGGGTGAGCAGCCCGTTCCGAAGGGCGAGTGATGCCATGCTGGCGATCCCTGCCGATAGCACCACCGCCTGCAGCAAGCCCACTGTCCAGAGGCGCCAGATCACAAGGAAGCTGAGAATCCAGCCCAGCGCCATGGTAAGGGTAGCGTTCGCCATGCGAAGCACTGCAATATCGCCCCCCGCCCACTGATACGGCCAGTGATAGACGAAGCCGAAAAGGGACGGCGGAATATTGATTGCGTAGGGGAATGGGTTCGCGATGAAGTTAAGGTATAAGCCTTCGTCTTCGAGATTGAGGCCGTAACTGCTGTAGTATAGCAGCCAAGCGAAAAAGATTGCTGTGGTTACGGCGGACAGAGTCAGCAAAGTCCGCTCCAGGAAGACCGACGACGTCCTTCCATTGGCAAAGTGGTTCTCTCTTGTCATAGGCCCTCCTTCCAGCCTCCTAGACGAGGCCCATTGCAATTGATGTCAGCATCAATGATGCTTCTAGCAAACCTGAGCTCCCGCAATCGGCTACGAGAATCGGTAGGATGTTCGCCTGTGGTCCGATCTCAATATTTGCACCGCTCGTGGACGAAGGCGTCAAACTCGCCCTCCAACATGGTCGAGAGCAGCAGGTCAGACTTTGGACCAAGACGCTGGGCCGCCACTTTCACGTATAGCAGACACTCCTATGGCCTTCACCAGGATGGGCACTCTTCTTGTGATCGGCTGTTGATCCTCCGTTGCTTACTGTGTGGCCGTCTAAGCGTGAAGACTTCAGACTTTGTACCACTCTCACGGGCCAGCGGCCGCAAAGATTCCTTAAATTTTGGTGACGAATGTGTTGCCGGACGAAGCTTCTTCATGTTGTTTGCTCCTCGATCTGTCTTAGTTCACGCGGCTGGCCCTCCTTCCAAAGCGGAACTCGGTCGCGTCGGTCCACGTGCGATGGAGAATGACGGCCAGTTTGCGGACCACCGCGACCCAAGCTCGTGCCATGCCGCGCCGCCTGGCGATGTTCATGCCCCATTCTCTGAGGCTCGACACTTTCGATCGCGCCAGCAAAACGCTGCCACGTCGACGGAATGAGGAACTTCTAGCGCGCGCCGGCAAGAGCGGCCGCCGCGTCGACTCATTTGTTATTGCGGCCGATCCTTCGCGAGGCCGGCGTCAAGCTGGGCCTGCCGTCGCGCAGCGCATTGCCCTCAGCGTGCGTGAGTTGACGGGTGCACCGAGGTGTTGGCGATGGTCGAGCCGCTGCTTGCAATTTTCGGTGTCATGTTGAGAGAGTTCGCCCGCCTGACGAAGTAGGTTCTCGATCCTCGGACCGCCGAGCCATTGCGAACAAGGATAGCCCTATTGGCAAAGGAACCCGTCCCACTAGGTGACGCTCGAAGGCGAATATCGTGGCAAAGAGTTGGTTCAAAGGGGCCGACGGCGGAATGTCGTCATGGGTTTGTCCGCCGGTCAGCTTGCTTGTTAGCCGGCGCAGCAAGCCCAGCGGAAACAGAGATGTATTGAAGTAGCCAATATTAACCGTCACCAGGCCAGCGCGCTCGATCGCCGATCTTAACGTGGCGCGGGTATACCGTCGCTTGTGGTGATGCACTTCGTCATGTGCCGACCACATCCATGGATGCGCGGGCACCGTGATCAAGATAGCCCCTGCGCGCCGCAGCTTGGGCTTTAGCGCCGCAAGCGAGGCGACGTCCTGCTCGATGTGCTCGATCACGTCTAGCAGCGCGATCAGGTCGTAACTGCCATCATGGGCTGCAAGCTGGTCCGGCAGCGCCGCGAAGCCGATCCTGAGCCCGCTCTTGCGGTTTGCGATCTCGCGCGCGGCAGCATCGAATTCGACAGCGTCGACAGCGCCGAATTCTTGCAAAAGACATAGGTTTCCGCCAGTTCCGCACCCCACCTCAAGGATACGTGCCTCGCCCTTCGGCGGCAGACCAAGCTGGACAAGGAGACGTTCGATTATGGTGCGGCGGCCAGTAAACCACCAATGAATTTCTTCGTTGACCGCCAAGCGCTCATAGATGATTCTGTCCATCGCTCATCTCCGGAATCTGCTTGCTTGTCGGAATCCCGGTGTCGATCCCAACAGTGGAGCGGACGATGAATAGCGGCCTTCCTTTCACTTCATTGAAAATGCGACCGATGTATTCACCGAGGATGCCGAGCGACACAAGGTTGAGGCCACCGAGAAGCAGGATTGCGGTCATAAGAGATGCATAGCCCGGCGCACTGCGGCCAGCTATCAAAGTTAGCAGGACGATAAAGAGCGCATAACCAAAACCGACTGTGGAGACCCCCGCGCCGAAGTAGGTCCAGATGCGCACGGGGGCTGTAGTCGAGGTGGTAACACCGTCGAGCGCGAAATTCCACAGTCTCCAGTAGTTCCATTTGGTCAGGCCGGCTCCGCGCTCTTCCCTCACATAACGGACTTCCTGGGTCGGGAACCCGACCCAGGAGACCAGGCCCTTCATAAAGCGCGCACGCTCTGGCAAGAGCTTCAGAACCTCGATCACTTCGCGATCGATCAGGCGGAAATCGCCCACCTCAGCGGGTATTGGTCGTTCAGCCATCCAGTTGTAGGCGGAATAGAAGGCCCGCGCGGTAAGCCGCTTCAGCGCCGTATCTGCCCTCCGGTCGACGCGGAGCGCGTTGACGATCTTCGCGCCTTCCAGCCAGCTATCAACCAGCAGCGGGATTGTCTCCGGTGGATCCTGAAGATCCACGTCGATTGGAATGACGGCGTCGCCCAGGGCATAATTCAGCCCCGCCGCCAACGCGGCATCTTTGCCGAAATTTCGAGAAAGCACGACAACCTTGATGGCAGAGTTGTTTCGCCGTTCAGCGGAAAGCGCAGCGAGCGTTGCGTCCGTGCTGCCATCGTCGACGAAGATGATCTCGTAAGCCCCGCAGTTGCTTATCCGTCGGGCAGCCTCTTCCAGGCAGGGGATGACGCGCCGGAGGAACGGTACGATCGCGTCCTGTTCGTTCAGCACTGGAACTACTAATGAAATCAGCCAAGATTTTCTCTGCGAACTCATCATCCAACTCCAAACCCGGGACCAGACGTCAATCCACGACTATTTCCCTTCCCTACTCGCCTCCTTTGACGACGATAGACTGTGCCCCAATGGAGAAGCCCGCGATGAGATAGCTTGCCACGCCTCGACAGTCTCGTTCGTGATCGGCACGCCGCTTTTGCCAACGCGGAGGCACTCGAAATGGGCTTCGACCATCTCGACGAAATTCCGCCCATCCCCGCCGCTAGCAACATCTTCAAAAACCATCAAGTTGGTGCCGTTCCGGCTGGATGCCGTTAGAGCTCGTTTTCTCTGACAACGCGGAGCGGTCGCCGTGCTGATTTGAATTGCGCTTGGCAAAAACCCATCGATCGAGCACGAGAAAATTGATCGCCGGGACAAGCAAGCAGGTAGCCAGAACGGGAATAATGAGCGGCAGGCCCAGCTTCACCGTCAACAGCGCTGGAGCCCCATAGGCGACGGCCAAGCCTGTCGCCGCTAATAGAATAAAACGCGGAGCTTCAGATTGATGCGATCCGACCGACACGAAGGTTACGGATTTGTGAGCGAGATAGGAAAACAGGGCGGCTGCTACGTACGCCGCAAGCGACGCCTGGGTGGGAGTGAACCCGATCCGTTCCCATTTTGCGAAAGCTGCAGCCAAGGCGGCATACAGGATTGTCGCGGCGATGCCGACCAACCCGAACCGCGCCAGAAGCTTCAGGCGAGCACTGGCGGCACACCGATGCTCAGGGATGGGTACTACACGCATACTGTGCTCCCAGTGGCAGCGGCGCGAGCGCCCGTTCAATTTTTCTGGCGAAGGGCCTGGCCAACGGCAGCAGCAGGAAATGCTGAAAAAGGCACCTTGCTTTGGCGGCGTTGAGCAGGACCGCGTCCTGATCGAACGGACACCGGAACACCGCAAGACGCGTCAGAAGATTATAGGGATTGTGCTCGATGATGCAGGCGACGCCGCCCGGCCGCGTGAAGCGCTTGAACCAGGATTTGCCCCCAGGATTGACACGGCGAGCATAGGCAATTTCGAAACCTTCCTTCCACTTCGCCACCAGATCAAGAACGACCTCCAGTGGGTCTTGCAGATCGGCATCCATGACGATGACGGCACCACCGGCAGCGGCGTCAATGCCGGCCGTTATCGCGATCTGGAGCCCGAAATTGCGGGAAAGCTCGATCAGCCGGAAACGCGGGTCAGCGGCGACGGCATGCGAAAGATATTCTACGCTTCCATCATCGCTTCCGTCATCGACGAAAATCGCTTCCGCCTCTCCGTCCAACCGGCACATTAGCGAACTGATTCGCTCGACCAGTCTGGGCAGCACCTGTTCTTCGTTATATATCGGGAGGACCAGCGGGTAGAGTGGCAACACTTTAACTTCCGTCCTGGTGCGTTGGATCACCGAGTCTAGAATGAAAATGAAACGCCCGCCCATGCTCTCGCACATAGGCGAGCGCGCTCGAAGCAGCATTTTCCGGCGCGGGCGCCAAGATCATTCTTGATGGCGAAGAAGCAAGCCGCCAAGAGGCGCATCCCGCCGCTGATGGCGGGTAGGATCGTCCCGGCCGCTCGTTTCCGGGCTGGAAGCTCGTGAGAGGCTGGCCGCCCAGCCAGCTCTCCACTTTGATCGGAGGAGCGAGGGACTCCACACGCAGTGCCATGTTGCTCTCCAAAGCCATCACCAAATGCTGAACGACTTAGTGCGATGTCGCTTCTCTCTCAGAAAACGGGGCGCACCGTTTTTCAAGGGAACGAGCACATCACTCCTAGCAACGGCCATGCCATGGCTGTTCGCTTGCCTTAAGCTTCTGATTCACTTTGAAATAGTTTGTACGCGCAAACAGCAGCCCGTGTTTTGAACCCGACAGCCCTTGCATACGGTTGTCAGAAAATCGACAAGGATCAGCCGCAGTTTGCGCGATTTCCAACCTCGTCACTCTCTAGTCTATAGGTGGAGCATATGGGCGGGCTGCGAGGAACGATCGACCATACCGACCCGCCCTTCGGCCTCTCGACCCAGCGCGCCACGATCTTGGCCGACACGCCGTAGACGCGCGCCGCATGGGCTTGGGAAAGACGCCCCTCAATGACCGACAGTGCCGACGCGTTTCGGTGCAAGGCGCGGCCGGCCGTCGCCACAGCCACGTTGATGCGGCCGGAACTGGCGCGCAAATCCATCTCGCCTCATATCCTTCGGCACTCGCTCGCGTTGACGCTACTGCCAGGCCGGGGTGGACCTTCTGACCATCCAGGCTTGGCTGGGGCATTCGCAAGTTGCCGCCACGCATCGCCAGGCCGCTGCGGACATAGACATGATGCGGCGAGAATGCGAGACCCTGCATTCCGCGACGCATATCGGTCCGTCAACAAGATCCGCACCTAGCTCGGGACCGGGATCATGCAACGCCCAGCGCCTTCACACTCGCCGCCTCCAGTGTCGGCGGCGTGGTCAGCGGAATCCGCAGCCGCACCTTGCCGGCAGTCCGCAGGTTCTGACCTACATCCATGCCCTCGAAGAGAATTCGCCGCCCTATAGCGCGACAATCTGGATGAGCCGAATCTCACCTTGTTTGTCGCCGCGCACCGCCCGGTCGCGAGCCGATCGACTGGAAGCTGGTAACCAACCTCCCGGTCGAAGATCTCTCCGTGGTGGTCGAGAAGCTCGGCTGGTAAGGCGGAGGTGTTCCATAAGGTCATGAAGTGCGGCTGCCGTGCCGAGGACGCGAGGCTCGAGACCGCAGAGAGGCTGGCGAAGTTCCTCGCTCTCATCGCGGTGGTCAGCTGGCGAATATTCTTCGTCACTATGTCAGCGCGCGCCGAGCTAGACGCCGCGCTAGGCACCTTCGGCCTGATCTGCTCTGCGACGGCGCGCCCCTGGGCACTGGCGGCTTCGGCGTCTTCTGCGCGAAGGCGGTCGCGATCAAGGCCGGGACGACGCGGCGCCTGCTCTTGCGGTTGAATGCCTCTCAAGCGTTCCACACAAGTTGCCCGCAATGCCTGAGAACGGCGGTTGCCCCCTATTCAGCCGTTGCAACAAAACTGAGCCTGCGCCTACGGCACACCTCCAATCGGTATAACGCAGCTGCGCTAGGCCGGCATCTGAAACGGGCACGGATCGCGGAACCGGCGTAGCACGTTATCGGAAATGCGGGCGACATTGTTGGCGTAGCCAGCATACGGCAGGCAGCTGCCCCACGCTATCGAGCCGACAGAAAAGACGGCGCCGCCTGCGGGCGTCTCGAAGAACGTCATATCAGCACGAATCGGCTCTCTTGGGGCTTCGTTCCAAAGAGCGGTGAAGAAATCACTCCCGAGTCCACGTGTGTAAGAGCTGCTATGGGCCTCAGAGGCGGCTACCACCAGCGCATGACGTGGTGTGCCACGCGCTTCATCCACCACATCCAGCTCAAGACCCGCGGCTCCGCCCAATATACCAAAATCGCCAATGATGTTTTCGGTGATATCCTCGAAGATGAAGCGCGCGCGAGGGTTGTCGCTTGCCGGCAAGCGGCGATAATGACTGCAGCGATCGAAACCCTGCGCCCGGTATCCGACACCCACTAGAGATTGTTCGGGTCTCCCCAGCTCCCTCCAATGGCCGCAGAGCCGGCCAGTGAAGCTGCTGTGGGCGTCGCCCCCGTCGACACGCCCCATCTTTGAATTGCGCCGCCTGAGCTCTACCAAGCCGTGCCGTCGCGGATGGAAATCGATCGTGTGAGCAAACCCGTTCCCGCCGAGATACATGAGCCGCCCACCCTTGGCTAGAAAGCCGTCGAGAGCCTGCAACATCGGTAGCGACCAATACTCCGGATGAC
>NZ_JAMYNL010000028.1:0-54259 GCF_040319065.1 Mesorhizobium sp. M0968 | reverse complement strand
CATCGAGCAGACCGATGATGCCGTCCGGCGAACAAAGGCCGCAGGGCGCGGTAACCTCGAAGCCGGTATAAAGCCCGATCGGCATCGACACTTCGATCGCGTCGTTCTTGACCGCACGATATTCGCTCTTGAACACGACGAGCACTTCTTCCGCCATCGGATAACAGATTTTCTGACTGCCTTTCTTCGCTTTCAGGTTCTCGGTGCGGATCAGCCCCGCATCCTCCAGCACCTGGATGTTGGTCGAGACGGTCGACTGCGGAAGCGACAGCACGGCGGCGATTTCGTTGACATTCATCGGCCCCTTCTCATGCAGCAGTTTCAGCATCGAGATCCGCGCCGAGGAGGCAAGCCCCTTGAGCACGGCAATGCCTTCCTCAGGTTCAATCACCAGAAAATTGCGACTCATGAAATTGCCCGGCCCATGTAAAATCCATATCCGAAATTACCCTGTATATCGGGATATCTGATTTAATCAATGTGCAGGCGGAACGTCGGGCAATTTGTTGAATCCGGCAGGGCGAGGGTCGCGCGGGGGCCCTGCACAGAATTTGTGCAGGAGCCATATGCAGAGTGGACACCTGAACGCCGATCGCCCAATCTAGTCCGGAGCCGAGCCCGGTGATGGCGGCTTGCACATAAAGCGGTTGGACGGGTCGTGACCAAAGGGTGGAAATTATACGATCAGCGACTGGCCTGGGTCCTCGTCGCGCCTGTGCTTTTACTGCTTACCCTGCTTCTCCTGCTGCCGATCGCGATGATGACGGTCTACACGTTTTTCACCTTCGTCACCGCGGGGGTGGAGTCGGCGGTGCTGACCTTCGACAACTGGAAGGAATTCCTCACCGACAGCTACTATCACGGTTTTCTTTGGAAGACCGTTCGCGTCGGCGCCATCACCGCTGTGATCTGCGCGATCCTTGGCTATTTCCCCGCCTATTTCATCTGGGCCACGACCTTCAGGCACAAATGGCTGTTGTTGCTGCTGCTCATTGTGCCGTTCTGGATCAGCTTCACCATCCGGACATTCTCGTGGATCCATATTCTCGGCGAACAGGGGCTGATCAACGTCGTGCTCATCGGGCTGGGGATTATCAACGAGCCGTTGCCGATGCTCTACACCGAGGGCGCCGTCATCATGGGGCTGCTGCATTTTCTGCTGCCCTATATGATCCTGAACGTCTATGTCAGCCTGGAAAGCATCGACCGCACGCTGATCGCCGCCGCCCGCTCGATGGGCTGTACCAGCGCGCAGGCGTTTCGCGAAGTGACCCTGCCGCTATCGATGCCGGGGCTGGGCGCCGGGCTGCTGCTCTGCTTCGTGCTGGCGGCCGGCTCCTATGTGACGCCGCAGCTGCTCGGTGGCAGCCGCGATGCGCTGTTCGGCAACTTGATCTACGACACCATCATGGGGCAGCTCAATTGGCCGATGGGCGCCACGCTTTCCATCGTCCTGTTCGTCCTGCTCGGCGCGGCCGCGGCCGCCTATAGCCGCTATATGGGCCTATCGCAGATCATGAAGGGCCTCAGTGCATGAGAGCGGATCATCCCGATCGCGAAGGCAGATGGGTGTGGCGGCTGACCGGCGCGATCACGGTGTGCGTCTACGTCTTCATGTTTGCGCCGATCCTCGCCACGGTCGTGCTTTCCTTCAATGCCTCGATGTTCGGCGGCTTTCCCCTCACCGGCTTCAGCCTGCGATGGTACGAAAAGCTGCTCACCAACGAGCCGGTTCTCGACGCCTTCCGGACATCGATGTGGATTGCCCTGGTGACGGCAACGGTGACGACGCTGCTCGGCATCATGGCGGCATTGGCGCTGGTGCGCTTCGAGTTCCGTGGCAAGCAGGCGATCAACACGCTTGTCATTCTTCCCGCGCTGGTCCCCGAAACGATACTCGGCGTCGGCCTGCTGGTCATGATCAAAGCCGTCGACCAGCCGCGCAGCATGACGCTGCTGGTGCTCGGCCACATTCTGCTCACGCTCCCCTACGTGGTGCTGATCGTCCAGGCGCGCATGGTCGGCATAAAACGTTCCTATGAGGAGGCGGCGCTGTCGCTCGGGGCGCCGCGTGTCTCGACGTTCCGCGAAATCACGCTGCCGCTGCTCATTCCCGCAGTGCTTGCCAGTGTTCTGCTCGCTTTCACCATTTCGTTCGACAACACCTCGGCCAGCCTGTTCTGGCGGCCGGCGGGCGTCGAGACCATGCCGACGCAAATCCTTTCGATGCTGAAGATCTCGATCAGCCCCGAGGTGAACGCGCTCGGAACCGTCATGATCCTTTTGACGATCGGCATTCCCTTGGCTGGCGGGCTCATCCTGCAAAGCCTCACCTGGTTCAAGGCAAGCAAGTGAAGATGAAAATGGGAGAATGGAAATGAAACTGACAACCGCCAAACGACTGGAACGGCTCAACGAACGCTATGCCAATGGCGACATCAGCCGGCGATCATTCCTGACGCTGACGGCCGCCGCTGCCGCCGCCACCGGGCTTTCCATGCCTTGGATGGGACGGGCGCTGGCCGCGGTTTCGGAAGTGCGCTTCGACGGATGGGGCGGCGTGGTGCAGGAGGCGATCGATAAGTACGCGTTCCAGCCTTATACCGCCAAGTCCAAGGTCAAGGTCGTCCAGGGCACCTTTGGCGACGAGAACGAGATCATCACCAAGATCAAGACGTCGAAACCAGGCGACTTCCAGATCGTCCATTCTTCCGGCGTCAACTACTACATCAAATACGTCAATGGCGGTTTCAATTCGGAGATCAACGAGGCAAACATTCCGAACATGGCGAATGTCCTGACCGCCATGATCGAGCCGTTCCGCAAGATCACGCCGAAGCTGTCGGCAGTGCCATATGATTACGGCACCACCGGCATCGCCTACAACAACAAGGTCATCTCGCCGGAGGAAGCCAAGGAAAAGGGCGCCAACCTGCTTACCGACAAGAAATATGCCGGCAAGATCGGCGGCTACGCCGATATGACGACGCGCGTCTGGTATGCGGCGCTGCAGACGAAACAGGACCCCAACAACATCCAGGACATGGACGTCGTCTGGGCCAAGGTTCGCGAGACCCGCGATCTGGCCAAGAAATTCTGGAGTTCCGGCGCGGAACTGATGGACCTCCTGTCGCGCAACGAGATCGTCGTCACCGACGCCTGGTCAGGACGTGTCGCCGCCCTGCAGCAGCAGGGCCAGCCGATCGGCTATCTCGACCCTGCCGGCTCATACGCGTGGATGGAGGACATGCTGGTGCTCAAGGGTTCGCCGATGGCCGAATGCGAGGAACTGATCAACTTCATGCTGGATCCGGCCACCTCGATCGCCGTCGCCGAGGGCCAGAACTATCCGCCATCGCTTGACCCCACCAAGGTGAAGCTGACCGACAAGATCGCGGCGCTTCCGGCCTTCGACCCGACTGGATCGATGAAATCGCTGACCTTCGCCGATCCGCTCTACTGGGCCAAGAACGAAGACGCCTGGACCAAGCAATGGGACAGGGTGTCGAAAGGTGCATGACGACAACAGCCACGACCATCAGCCCCGGCCGGCTTCGGCCGGGGCTGATGGCGACCCGCTCGCCCAGAGCGAGCGGCAGCCGATAGAAAAGCCTGCGGTCGAGTTTCGCGACATCGACATTTTCTACGGCAAATTCGCCGCTGTGCGCGATTTTTCACTGGCAATCCGCAAAGGTAGTTTCGTCACCTTGCTGGGGCCGTCCGGGTGCGGCAAAACGACCATCCTGCGCTCGATCGCGGGCCTGGTCGACATCTCCAGTGGCCAGATCTCGATCGGCGGAAAGCGGGTCGACGACATCCCGATCTATAAGCGCAACATTGGTCTGGTGTTCCAGAACTACGCGCTCTTTCCGCACAAGAACGTCTTCGACAACGTCGCATTCGGCCTGAAATACCGAAACGTGCCGAAACCGGAAATCGTGCGCCGGGTCAAGAAGGCGCTGGATATGGTGCGGCTGCCCGGCAGTGAGACAAAGCTGCCGTCACAGCTCTCGGGCGGCCAGCAGCAACGCATCGCACTGGCCCGCGCCATCGTCTTCGAGCCGGAAGTGCTGCTGCTGGACGAGCCCTTGTCGGCGCTCGACGCCAATATGCGCGAGGACATGCGCGTCGAGATCAAGAAAATCCAGAGGGAGACGGGCATCACTGCTATCTTCGTGACGCACGACCAGGAAGAAGCCTTGTCGATGTCCGACCACATCGTCGTGATGAACGCCGGCCTGATCGAGCAGATCGGCTCCCCCGCGCAGGTCTATGACCAGCCGGCCACCGCATTCGTCGCCAATTTCCTGGGCAAGGCCAACATGCTGCCCGGCAGCGTGACCGTGATGGACGGCAAGATGGCGACGATCGCGCTGGCCACCGGCCATATCGTAAAGGCGGCCGCGCCGAAGGCGCTCGAGACCGGCAGCGTGGTCACCGTCGTCGTTCGCCCGCAGAAGCTTACCGTCGGTACCGCCGGTGCTGCCAACAGGCTGGCGGGACGGATCGCCTCGACCTCCTATCTCGGCGGCAATGCGGTCTACGAGATCGACATCGGCGCCGGCACGCTGGTGCGCGCCAACACGTTGATCGACGGCCAGCCGCTGCGTGAAGGCGAAGCGGTCGATGTCTGCTTCGACCCGCTGGGCTGCGTGCTTCTCGACGCGCAAGGCTTACGCATCGCCTAGCGAGGCGGAACTGAGCCGTTCAGTCTTTCGCGTCACCCTTTGGCCCGAGAAACCGCGCATAGACCTCACCGACAATACCGCGCCGGAAAACCAGCACGCAGACCATGAAGGTCAGGCCGGTGGCGATGGTCACCGGAAAGTTCGAGGTGGCGAGCATGTTTTCCAGGCCGACGACCAGACTGGCGCCGATGATCGGCCCGGCCATGGTGCCGATGCCGCCGAGGAGCGTCATCAGGATCACCTCGCCCGACATCTGCCAGGTGACGTCGGTGAGCGTGGCAAACTGAAAAACGATCGCCTTGAGCGCGCCGGCCAGCCCGGCCAATGTTGCCGACATGACGAAAGCCGCCAGCTTGTAGTTGGCGACGGAATAGCCCAGCGAAATGGCCCGGCTCTCGTTTTCCCGGATAGAACGCAGGATCATGCCGAAAGGCGAGTTGATGATGCGCCAGATGGCGAACACGCCGATCAGGAAGACCGCCAGCACGAAATAATAGATGTTCATCGAGACGTTCAGGTCGAGCATTCCAAGCAGCCTGCCGCGCGGCACGCCCTGGATGCCGTCCTCACCTCCGGTGAACGGCGCCTGCACGCAGAAGAAGAAGAACATCTGCGACAGCGCCAGCGTGATCATGGCGAAATAGATGCCTTGCCGGCGGATGGCAAAGAAGCCCATCACAAGGCCGAGCAGCGCGGCACCTAGGACACCGAGCAGGATGCCCGCTTCCGGTGGCCAGCCCCAGACCTTGACCGCGTATGCGGTGAAATAGGCCGCCCCGCCGAAGAATGTCGCATGGCCGAAGGACAACAGCCCGGTGTAGCCGAGCAGAAGGTTGAACGCGCAGGCAAACAGCGCAAAGCACAGCATCTTCATCAGAAAGATCGGATAGACGAAGAAAGGCGCCACCAGCAGCGCCAGGATGCCGAGCCCGACCAGCGCCCATTCAAGCCGTGCCGAATTCTTGGCACGCGTCTCGCGAAGTGTCAGTTCGGCCATCTCAGGCATCCCTTCCGAACAGGCCGGCTGGCCGGACCAGAAGCACGATTGCCATGATGACGAAGACCACCAGATTGGAGGCTTCGGGATAGAAGACCTTGGTCAGGCCTTCGGCGAGGCCAAGCATGTAACCGGTGACGATCGCCCCGAGGATCGATCCCATGCCGCCGACCACGACGACGGCGAAGACGACGATGATGAGGTCAGATCCCATCAGCGGGCTCACCTGATAGATCGGCGCGGCGAGAACCCCTGCAAGTCCGGCAAGAGCGGCGCCGAGGCCGTAGGTGAGGGTCAGCAGCAACGGCACGTTGACGCCGAAAGCCTGCACCAGGCCGGGGTTCTCCGTCGCCGCGCGCAGATAGGAGCCCAGCCTGGTCTTCTCGATCAGCGCCCAGGTGCCGAAACAGACGATCATCGAGGCGACCACCACCCAGCCGCGATAATTGGGCAGGAACATGAAGCCGAGATTGGTTCCCCCGGAGAGCAGCGGCGGCACGGAATAAGGACTTCCCGATACGCCATAGTAGTAACGGAACACCCCTTCGAGCACGAGCGCGAGGCCAAAGGTGAAAAGCAGCCCGTAAAGCGGGTCGATGTCGTAAAGCCTCGACAGCGCCAGGCGCTCGACCACGACGCCGAAGCCGCCGACGATCAGCGGCGACAGGATCAGAGCCGGCCAGTAGCCGATGCCGAAGCGGGTGAGAAGCAGGTACCCGACGAAGGCGCCGAGCATATAGAGCGCGCCGTGGGCAAAATTGATGACGCGCAACAGGCCGAATATGACAGCCAGGCCCAGGCTCAACATTGCGTAGAACGAGCCGTTGATGAGGCCGACCAGCAATTGGCCGAGGAATGCCTGAACGGGTATCCCGAAGATCATCGTCATGGCGCCATCATACACCCAGCACTTCATGCAGCAGCGTCATGCGATCCGGCAGTTCGCCGACCGGAAAGCCCGCCACGACCTTGCCGTGCTCCATCAGGTAGAAACGGTCGGTGACGCGGCTGGCAAAGCGGAAATTCTGCTCGACCAGCAGGATCGTCATGCCGCGCTTTTTCATCGTCGCCAGCAGATCGCCGATGCGCTGCACAATGACCGGAGCCAGGCCCTCGGTCGGCTCATCGAGAAGCAGCATTTTCACGCCGGTTCTGAGCATGCGCGCGATCGCCAGCATCTGCTGCTCGCCGCCCGACAGCTTGGTGCCCGGGCTGTTGTGGCGCTCCTTCAGATTGGGGAAAAGATCGAATATTTCCTGCACGCTCATGCCGCCCTCGGCGACGATCGGCGGCAGAACCAGATTCTCGTCCACGGTCAGCGTCGCAAAGATGCCGCGTTCCTCTGGCACCAGGCCGATGCCTTGATGCGCGGTCCGGTGCAATGGCAGGCGCATCAGATCCTTGCCGTCGAAAAAAATCTGGCCGGTCCGCTGGCGGATCAGCCCGATAATGGCGCGCAATGTCGTAGTCTTGCCGACGCCGTTGCGGCCCAGCAACGTCACAGTTTCACCTGGAAAGACCTCAAGATCGACGCCGCGCAGCGCATGGCTCTCGCCATACCAGGCGTTGAGGCCGCGGACTGCGAGAAGCGGCGCGGCGTCACTCATCGGCGGTGCCCATATAGGCGATCCTCACCCGCTCGTCGCGGCTGACCGTGGAGTAGTCGCCGGCGGCAAGGATTTCGCCGCGCTGCATGACGGTTATCCAGTCGCAAAGATCGGCTACAACAGTCAGATTGTGCTCGACCATCAGCACCGCACGCTCCCTGGCGACCGAGCGGATGATGTCGGAAACCGTGCGCACATCCTCATGCCCCATGCCGGCCATCGGCTCGTCGAGCAGCAGCACTTTCGGGTCGAGCGCCAGCGTCGTGGCGATCTCGAGCACGCGTTTCCTGCCATAGGAGAGATCGGCGGCGGGCCTGTTCTTGGCATCGTCGAGGCCGACAGACCGTAAAAGCTCCTCGGCGCGCGGCGTCAACCGATCGAGCACAGACAGCGAGCGCCAGAACTGAACGCTGAGTCCGGCCGGTCGCTGCAATGCAACGCGCACATTGTCGAGCACGCTGAGATGCGGAAACACCGCCGAGATCTGGAACGAGCGCACCAGGCCCATCCGCGCGACCTTGGCCGGCGAGGTGCGGGTGATGTCGTGGCCGAGCAGTTCGATCCTGCCGCTGGTCGGCGGCAGGAACTTGGTGAGCAGGTTGAAGACGGTGGTCTTGCCAGCGCCGTTGGGTCCGATCAGCGCGTGGATATTGCCGTGGTAGAGGTCGAGATCGACATTCCTGACCGCAACAAAGCCGGCGAAGTCACGCCGCAAACCGCGGGCGGAAAGCACTACCCGCGGCCCATCCGGTCCAGGCGGCGCCATCGGTCCGCCAATCACTCGCCTGCCGTGGGACAGCCGCTCTCCTTGGGGCTCAGAAACGCCTCGTTACCGGGGATCGTGGCGAGCGGTTTGTAATAGTCCCACTCCTTGGTGCTCTCGCTCGGCGACTTGACCTGATAAAGATACATGTCGTGAACCATGTTGCCGTCGGCCTGCACTTTGCCGTTCGCCGTAAAGACATCGTTCACCGGCATCGCATGCAATTCCTTTGCGACCGCCTCGGTTCCATCGGTGCCGGCTTTGTCGATCGCCTTCAAATACTGGGTCACCGCTGAATAGGTGGCGGCCTGGATCATATTCGGCATGCGGTTGGTGCGCTTGAAGAAGCGCTGGGCGAACTCGCGACTCTTGTCGTCGCGATCCCAGTAGAAACCTTCGGTCAGCACCACGCCTTGCGCCGCCTCGAGACCGAGCCCATGCACCTCGGCCAGCGTGAACAGAAGTGCTGCAAGCCGCTGACCACCCTGCACGATACCGAATTCGGCCGCTTGCTTGATCGAGTTGGAGGTGTCGAGGCCGGCATTCGCCAGGCCGATAACCTTGGCGCCCGACGATTGCGCCTGCAGCAGGAAGGATGAATAGTCGGTCGAGCCGAGCGGGTAACGCACCTCGCCAACCACCTTGCCGCCATGGCTCTCGACGAACTTTGCGGTCTGCTCCTTCAGCGAATAGCCGAATGCATAATCGACTGTGACGAAGAACCAGCTGTCGCCGCCTTGCTGGACGAGAGCGCCACCAGTCCCCACTGCCTGCGAATGCGTGTCGTAGGCCCAGTGGAAGCCATAGGGCGAGCACTGTTTACCGGTTAGCTCGGTGGTCGCGGCGCCGGTGACGATGTTAATTTTTTTCTTTTCCTTGGAAATTCCCTGGACGGCGAGCGCCACCGAGGAGGTGGTCAGTTCCATGATGGAATCGACCTGTTCGGTGTCATACCACTGCCGCGCAATGTTGGAGGCGATGTCCGGCTTGTTCTGGTGGTCGGCGCTGACGATCTCGATCGGCGAGCCTTGTACCTTGCCGCCGAAATCCTCGACCGCCATCTTGGCGGCCTCGACCGACCACTTGCCGCCGAAATCGGCATAGACGCCCGACTGGTCGTTGAGAATGCCGATCTTGATCTTGCCGTCGGAAATCTCGGCGGCTGCGGCAGGCATCGCGGTCGCTGCAAGAAGCGCGGCCGAGACCAGGTACGATATCTTCATTGGTGACTTCCTCCCTTATGGTCGACAACCGAGCAACATGTCGGCGGCAGCCTGCTGCAGCACGAAGAGTGGCCTCCCACATTCCGTCCTCGCCGGCGCAAAATCACGCAGCGCTGTACGGCCGCCGTCCTTCAAATCGTAGCATCGCTCGGCAACGCGAGAACAGTTACTTTAGTATTAGGCATCCGCGATGCCCGGCCGCCGAAGCGCAACATAGCGCCGGATCGTGCGGCGTCCAGATCGGCCTCTATTCTCGCCGAAGCAATGATTACGGCTGACGGTCCGGATATCGTTGAACGAGAATTCCCTCGTCAACCGCCGGCTGGATGATGGCAAGCAACCAGGCGGCCCTCGCCAATGCTTTGGAGAAGCGGGCGCTCGCTGCGGCAGATCGGGGTGGCAGCTGGGCAACGGGTGTGGAACCGGCACCCCGAGGGTGGGTTCATCGGGCTGGGCAGATCACCCTTGAGCACCAGCCGGCCGCGCCGCGCCCGGTCGATGCTGGGTATCGGCACGGCGGAACGCAGCGCCGCGGTGTAATGATGTCTGGGCGCCGCAAAGACCTCGTCGGTCGGCCCGCTCTCCACGATTGACCCCAGATACATCACCGCCACACGGCTCGAGATTTGACGCACCACGGAAAGATCGTGGGCGATGAACACATAGGTCAAGTTGAACTCCTCGCGCAGGTCGGCGAGCAGATTGACGATCTGCGCCTGGATCGACACGTCGAGCGCCGAGACCGGCTCGTCGGCCACGATCAGCCGTGGCCGCAGCGCCAGCGCGCGGGCGATGCCGATACGCTGGCGCTGGCCGCCGGAGAATTCGTGCGGGTAGCGCGATGCGTGCTGGGGCGACAAGTCGACCCGGCGCAGGAGCTCGGCCACGCGGTCCGCCATTTCCGATGCCGAGAGGCGTTCATGGATGCGGAACGGATCGGCCAGCAGATCGCCGACCCGCCGGCGCGGATTGAGCGAAGCGCTGGGATCCTGAAAGACCATCTGCATCTGCCGCCGCAACGGACGAAGCTGGCGCTGGGAGGCGTCGCTGATGTCGCGGCCCTCGAATTCCAGCGACCCCGAGCTGATTTCGGTCAGACGCACCAGACACCGGCCAAGCGTGGATTTGCCGCAACCGGACTCGCCGACGATGCCGAGGGTCTCCCCGGGCCAGATGTCTAGCGACACCGTATCAACCGCATGCACGGTCCGGCGCTGCGCCGGGAAGATCGAGCGGCCGACGCTATAGCGCTTCGACAGGTCGCCGGCACGAAGCAGCGGACGTTCGCGTGGCATGGCATTCATCGTTGCATCTCCACCACGCCGCCAGGCCTCTGGGCAGCGAATTGTCTGCGCGTAGGCTCCGGCAACAGGCACGCGGCGCGATGGCTCTCGCCTTGCATGATCGGCAGTTGAACCAGACAGGCGTCGTGGCGAAAGGCGCAGCGGGGGCTGAAGGCGCAGCCTTTCGGCAGGTTGGAGAGCGACGGCGGAATTCCCGGAATGGCAGCGAGCCGGGCTGGACGTGGTCCCTCCATCGGCGGGATCGAGCCGAACAAGCCCCATGTGTAGGGATGCAGCGGCGCCCGGAACACGCTGCTCTTGCCGCCCTCCTCGACAAAGCGTCCGCCATACATAACCAGTACCCGGTCCGCGACTTCGGCGACGACGCCAAGATCATGCGTGACCAGGATCACAGCGGAACCGAACTGGTCGCGCAATCGTCCGATCAGTTCGAGGATCTGCGCCTGCACGGTAACATCGAGGGCTGTAGTCGGTTCATCCGCGACGAGCAGCGCCGGGTTGCACGAGAGCGCCATGGCAATCACCGCGCGCTGGCGCATACCGCCGGAAAGCTGGTGCGGGTAGCTGTCGATGACCCGATCCGGATTTGCGATGCCGACCGCATCCAGCAATTGCACGGCCCTCGCCCGTGCCGCTTTCGCCGACACCTTTTCATGCGCGCGGACCTGCTCGCCGATCTGGTTGCCGATCGTATGCACCGGGGTGAGCGCAGACATCGGATCCTGGAAGATCATCGCGATTTGGCGGCCGCGGATGGCATCGAGCGCACGCCGCTTGAGCCCGATCAGCTCCTGTCCCATGAAACGGATCGAACCGGAGACGATAGCGTTGGGGCTGTCGATCAACCCCATAATGGCGAGCAAGGTCTGGCTTTTGCCCGAACCGGATTCGCCGACCACACCGACGATCTCGCGCTGCTCGACGGAGAACGAAACACCTCCCACCGCCCGCACCAGGCCTTCGTCGCTGCGGAAGGAGACAGTGAGGTCCTTGACCACCAGAAGGGGAGCATCAGCCGACATTGCGCGCCCTCGGGTCGATTATGACGAAGACGACGTCGACGACGAAGTTTGCCATCACCACGAAGAAGGCGGCGTAAATCACCGTGGCCAGGATCATCGGCAGATCGAGGGTCTGCAGCGCCTCATACGTCAGTTTTCCGACACCCTGCAATCCGAAGACCACTTCGGTCAACAGCGCGCCGCCGCCGACCAAGGCACCGAAATCGAGGCCGAACATGGTGACGAATGCGACCAAAGAGGTCCTGAGGCCATGATGCAGCAGCACCCGGCGTTCGCCGATCCCCTTGGCCCGGGCGGTGCGGATGAAATCCTCCTGCATCATTTCGATCAGGCTTGCCCGCAGCACCCGGCCGTAGAGGCCGACATAAAGGGTTGCCAGCGTGAACCACGGAATGACGAGCGCCTTGAACCAGCCCCAGGGATTCTCGGTCAGGGGGATGTAGCCGAGCGGAGGAACCCAGGAAAACAGCCAGTTGTCGTGCCAGCGGCTTTGCGTCAGCAGGTTGGCGACCTCGCCCAGCCAGAAGACCGGGATCGACACACCTACCAGGCTCAGGATCATCAGCGCGCGATCAATGAATGTACCGCGCGTTGCGCCTGCGATCACACCGACGATCAATCCGCCGAGCACCCACAGCACTGCCGCGCCGCCGACCAGCGACAGCGTCACGGGAATGGCGCTTATCACGGTCGGAATGACGCGCTGCCCGCGATTGACGAAGGAGGTGAGATCGCGGCTGACGAAAAGCCGGTTCATCATCAGCCCATATTGCACCGGCAATGGCCGGCCGAGACCGAAATCGTGGCGCACCTGGATCAGCGTCTCTTGCGAAGCATTGCGGCCAGCAATGCGCGCCGATGGATCAGCGCCAGGCGTCGCAAAGAAGATCAGGAAAGCGACGACGCTGATACCGAACATAACCAGCACCATCTGGCCAAGCCGGAAGCTGAGCGCGGCAACCACTAGACGCCCCTCGGCGAGGATTTCGGATCGAGCGCGTCGCGCACGCCATCGCCCAGAATGTTTAGGGCCAGCACCGTGATCACAATGGCTAACCCCGGCGCCAGTGCCACGACCGGCCGCGAATAGAGCAGGCCCTGGCCGTCCTGGATGATCGTGCCCCAGCTGGCATCCGGCGGCTGCACGCCGATCGACAGGAACGACAGCGAGGATTCCGTCATCATGTTGAGCGCCAGGATCAACGGCACGAAAACGATGATGCGGGTCACCACATTGGGCATGATGTCGCGCAAAAGGATGCGCCAGGGCGACGCACCAAGGCCGATCGCTGCGGTCACGAATTCGGCATGCAACAAGGTCAGGACATGGCCGCGGATCGGCCGCGCCACATAGGGCACATAGACGATGCCGATGATGAAGACCGGTAGCCACAGGCTGCCGGAGCGGATTTCGAACGGACCGATCTGGATACTCTGCGCAATCAGCACGATCGACAATGAAATTGCCAACAGGAAAATCGGAAAAGCCCAGAGCACGTCGAGAATGCGCGACAGGCCGATGTCGACGATGCCGCCGAAGAAGCCGGAAACGACCCCAAGGAATGTCGCGAGGACAAGGCACAGCACGGCTGCAGCACCCGAGATCAACAGCGAATCCCGTCCGCCGTAAAGCAGCCGCGCCGCGACGTCACGGCCCTGGTTGTCGGCACCCAGCATATAGGGTCCGATGCGCCAGGTCGGCCCGACCGGCGTCATGCCGAGGCCAAGGCCTTCGGTGGAGGGCTGCAGCACCGGCTGGGTCACCCCATCGACGACGATCTCGCCATTGAGATTGGTCACAAATGGATCGGTGCCGGAGACGTACCGCGCATAAAGCGGCGCCGCGAGCGAGGCGATCACGATGACGACGAGCACGGCGAAGGCAGATATTGCCGAACGATCGCCTTTCAGCTTGCGCCAAGCGGTGCGCCACGGGCCATCGGTGGCCCGGCGAACCGGGATGGCAGGCTGGTCCGCAATGACATTGACCATGAACAGGATTGCCTGGGAAAAATCGCGGCCTGGAAGATGCGCTGATCCGCCGGAAAAGGAAATGCGACGGAGAGCCAGCGGCACTCCGTCGCATTGGCTCCGGTCGGCTATTCCACCCAGGACTGGCTGACAATCCAGTAGAATTGCGGGCTGAAGGTGAAGTTCTTCAGCCTGGAAGAGATCACATCGACGCGCTTTGGCGTGAACAGGACAGCGACCGGAGCCTTGTCCGTCACAGCCTTGTCGATGGCGGTCCAGAGTGTCGCGCCCTTGCCCGGATCGGCGATGGTGGCTGCCTCTGCCTCATCCATCGATGCGTCGATCGACTTGTCGCAGAACCCCGAAATATTGACCGAGGCGTCGGAGCCCGGCGTAAACGAGGCACAGCTGAACAAGACCTGCAGGAAATTCGATGGCGCCGGGTAATCCTGGAACCATTGCGAGATCGAAATCTGCACCTTGTTATTGGTGTTCTGGATGTAGGTGAACTGTATGTTCTGCGAGATCGGCTTGACCGACGTCTTGTAGCCAAGCTGGTTGAGCACATCCTGCAGGTAGACGCCGATCGCTTTGGAGACCGTGGTGTCCTCGGTGATGATCGTCACCTCCTGACCTGCGGTTCCCGATTCAGCGACCAATTGCTTGGCCTTGTCCATATCCGGTGCTGACCACTTCTCGCCCGGATTGGCGGTGAACGGGCAATAGGCCGCAAATGACGGGAAGCCCGGTGGCAGGATCTGGCAGGCCGGCTGCGCCAGATTGCTGCCGCCGAACAGCTTGACCATCGCGGCGCGGTCGATCGCGAAGTTCACTGCCTGGCGAACGCGGATGTCGTTGAACGGCGCCAGATTGGTGTTCATCGGCGCGTACCACATCGCTGTCAGCGGATGAACCGTGACCTGCTTGGCATATTTGGTGCCGAGTTCGGCGAGACGGTCGGACGGCGGCGGGTCGAACATCCAGTCCGCCTGGCCGTTCTCGACAGCGGTCACCGCCGCCTCGTCGGTTAGGCCGAATTCGTAGTCGATCTCGTCCGGATATCCGGCCGGCTGCGCTTCCTTGCTCCATTCCTTGAAATGAGGGTTGCGCACAATCTTCATCAGCTTGTTGGGATCGTAGCTGGCGATCATGTAGGGTCCGGTGCCCGGGATCGGATCGGTGCCGGCGTCCTTCAGCGGCGCGCTCGCCGGCAGGATCGACGCGTGCGGAACAGCCAGCTTCTGCAGGAACTCGGCATCCGGCTGGACCAGATTGAAGGTAATGTTTCCGGCGGCGTCGTCGACTGACAGGCCACCTTCGAGGGTACACGTCGCAGGCGTCTTCAAGCACGCATCCGCGCCGACGATGCCTTTGTAGAAGGTCCCGGCCGTCGGCCCGCTGATCTTGAAGATACGTTGGAACGAAGCCACCACGTCCTTCGTGGTGACATCCGAGCCATCCGCGAATTTGATGCCCTTGCGCAGCTTGAAGACGTAGGTCTTGCCGCCGTTCTCGACCTGCGGGAGGCTTTCCGCCAGGTCCGCGACGACTTCGAAGCCGGTCTTGTCCCCGGCCTTCTTGTAGGTCACCAAGCCATCGTAGAGGACATAATTGATCTGGAAATACTGCAGCGTGTAGTTGATGTGCGGATCGGCGGTGCCTGCCGCGGCATTGGCCAGCAGTCGGAGTGTGCCGCCTGGCTTGCCCTCGGTGGCCAGGGCACTGTTTGCCGGCGACATCATGGACACGCCGAGCAGAGCCAGGCAGGGCATCAACGCTGCAAATGCTTTTTGGGGTCGCATATTTGTTCCCTCATGGAGGCGTCTCGGCTTTTGCCGCGCTGAGCCCGGTCGATCGACCATTGCGCGGCTGAAACAGTCTGGGTTTGCGAACGGTGTCCGCTACTTGGCCCAATCGCAAAAGACTACGGCGAGCGAAGCCGGACGGGATAGCTATTAAGATTGATAGGTCGGACAGGCTTATCCCCGCCTATTTGTTGAGCAGCCGGCCGACATGGCTATTTGACAAGCAATCATCAGCGGGTAAGCTTGCCCGATGCAAAGCCTTCCAGGCGATCTAGAGAGCCGGTTCCAAACCGGAATGAGCATCGACGCTGCCATGGCGGTGGCAACGGAGGTGCTGGAGCCTATCGGTTTCACCGCATTCATCTACGACTATACGCCCGTGCCGGTCAGTCACAAGGGCGAGCTTATCACGCCCTCGTTGATGGCTCTGCGCAACGTGCCGCGCGATATGCAGGATCTCTGGTGCAAGGGCGGATATTATCAGCTTGACCCGGTGCAGGAGGCCGCGCTCACCGTATCGAGACCGTTTCTCTGGTCGCACAGCGGCGTTCAGAGCACCGTCATGCAGCGCGTGCTCCAGTCCAAGCACGATCCTGTGGTCAGCTATTTGCTTGACACCAGGATGACCTGCGGCGTCACCGTACCCATTCGCCTTGCCGGCGGCGATCTCGCCACCTTCACCGCGATCCGTGCCGATCCGGAGGCCGGGTTCGAGCTCCAAGCCAGACCCTTGATCGCCGAGATCGGAGATCTGGGTCATCTGCTGCATGACTCCGCCTACGCCGGTTTCGATGCCGGAATCCGCACCTGCCAACATGTCCATCTGACGTCGCGCGAACGTCAGTGCCTGCGCCTTGCCGCTGCCGGACTGACGGCCAAGCAGGTCGCGCGTGAGATTGGCCGCGCGGTGCCTACCGCAACGCTGCACCTCAACGCGGCGACGCGAAAGCTTGGTGCGCGCAACCGTTTCCATGCCATCGCGCTCGCCGCCCATTACCGGCTGCTCGAACCGGAGCATTGAGGCTCGCGACCTGCGGGCGATCGGCCTTGCCTCGGGCGAACCCATAACCGGCGAACCTATAAATAGTGCTAGCTGTAAATGCGCTGGGCCGCTTAGTACCGTCGGCCGCAAACAAGGCTTGGGAGGGGTGCACCAAAGTGGCTCCTGCCGCGCCATGATGCGGAGCTTGGACTGTGACGGCACATGCGATCACCGAAGGATTTAGCGACTACAAGGGCTATCGCACCTGGTACCGTGTGACCGGGGACCTCGGGTCGGGCAAGCTGCCCCTGGTCGTCGCTCATGGTGGACCGGGCTGCACCCACGACTATGTGGACTCATTCAAGGAGCTTGCCGGAACCGGGCGAGCCGTCATCCACTACGATCAGATCGGCAACGGCAAATCGACCCATCTGCCGGACAAGGGCGGCGACTTCTGGACCGTCGATTTCTTCCTGGGCGAACTCGATGCGTTGCTCGCCCATCTCAGCATTGCCGGCCATTATGCCCTGCTCGGCCAGTCCTGGGGCGGCATACTCTCGGTCGAGCACGCCGTGCGCCGCCCTGAGGGGCTCAAGGCATTGATCCTGGCCAATTCGCTGGCCTCGATGGCGCTGTGGGTGGAAGGAGCCCGGCAATTGCGCGCCGAGTTGCCAGCCGATGTGCAAAGTGCGCTCGACCGGCACGAAGCGGCGGGAACCACCGATCACCCCGAATATGTTGCGGCGACGAAGGCTTTCTACGACCGTCATGTCTGTCGCGTCGTTCCGATGCCGCCAGAGGTCGCCCGGACATTTGCGGCAATCGAGGAAGATCCGACCGTCTATCACACCATGAACGGTCCCAATGAGTTCCACGTCATCGGCACGATGCGGAACTGGACCATCGTCGACCGCCTGCATCGGATCGAGGCGCCGACCCTGGTTTTCCGCGGCTTCTACGACGAAGCGACCGAGGCCTGCGTCCAGCCCTTTCTGGATCTTATCCCGTACGTTGAAGGCCTGGTCTTCCCGAATTCCAGCCACATGCCGCATGTGGAGGAAAAGCACGACTGCCTCAGCGCCGTCGGGCGCTTCCTGGCCAAATACGATTGACGTTCCAGCACCAGGCCTTCTGTTCCAACGGATCGTCGACACGACGCAGTCGTCGTGAGGCACGTTCAGAAAACCTCGAACCGTCCCATTTCTCCGCCGACGCATATTGTTATGCCTCGGTGATGGCGACGCCACGCTATGTGGATGTCCCGCAAAGGCCTGCAGGGTCGTCCGATGAGGCCAAATCACGGGCAGAATGCCAGGTCACGGACAGCATACACGGACAGCATAAAGGAGCCCATTCGAGCGCCTTTTCCATTGCCCGCGGAGGCGGAGGCCTAAACGTTGCGGCGCAGATTGGCATGTCGCCGGCATGGCCGCAATCAGCCTGCCTTCCCCTGAACTGGCATCCCGTCGCTGAAAAACCTGACGGATACGGAGGACCAAGTTGCCGGTGGGTACGGAAAGTATCGGACCCAAAGTTTCGCCAAGCAGTTGCAACCGAATTCATTAGCCGGCGTTAAAGTGCGGGTGATCTAGCGGGGGCATGGGGAGGCTTTCATGCAGACGTATCTCGTCGAGCGTATGGACGGCGACGATGTTATCTCGGTGCGCGTTGTCAACGCGCCGAGTCCGTTCAGAGCCGCAGCCATGATGACGGACGGGCGTATTACCTTCCGAACGTGGGAAAAGGATTGGATCCGCGTGACCGACGAAAATCGGGGACAGATCTATGCATATTGTTTCGTCCCCGGCAGCTATTCCGATACCGAAGCATCGCCGGTATCGCGCGGGAGAACCACCGAATAGGCAATATGCCTGAATAGCGGCAATTCCATCTTCGACCCCACCGTGGTCTTCGAGCCCGCCTTGGCATGTGTCCGTGTCATGCGCACCACAACAGCCAGCGAGCCCGGCATGATTGGTTCGGCCGGTGGCTTGCGAAACAGGCGAAGTGACTAACCAAGCGTCCTTGAGGAAGATCGGGGCATCATCAGAATGATCGATGAAAAGATTGGGGCGGGGGGCGATAAGTGACCCTAATCTTAGCGTAGGCAACTCATGTCTTCGGCATATTTGGGATCAGAAATCGCGGATCAGGATCTAGCGGTGGATTGTCAGACAACGACCTCCGATAATTGGTCAAGTGTCCCACAATACGCACTGGATCAGGGTGGTCCCGTACTGCGTCCATTTCAAAGATTGGGCGTCGATTTTACCAACATTGCGGCCTTCGATCACCTGAGAAATGTCGTCCGCCAGTACCCCGACAAGCTTGCAATCAGCGACGGCGCCAATCGTCTGACCTATTCCCAGCTCCTCCGGTCAGTCGAGACGCTGTCCCACCAGATCGCGGCGGCCGTCCCAGACGGACAGGCGATAGGGATTCTTCAGGCCAACTCGGCCTGGTATCCCATTGCCATGCTGGCAAGCATGACGGCTGGGCGGCCTTCGGTGCCACTCAACGCGCGAGATCCTAGCTCGCGTATCCTTGAAATCGTGGCCGGGGCGCGGCTCTCAGCTGTCCTGGGCGAGGGCAATGTCCGACCCGATGGTTTGCCTCACCTGGTCAGTTGGATCGATGTGTCGACCAGGGCGGCCTCGCAGGCTGGGCAAGTGCCTCGTTCTTATTCCGTCTCGGTCGATGCGCCCGCCATCGTGCTTTATACGTCAGGGAGTACGGGCCGGCCCAAAGGCATCGTTAACAGCCAGCGCAGCTTGCTGTGCCGGGTCCAGCAATATGTCGATGCGTGCCACATCAACTCGGATGATGTTTTCCTGCCATTGACAGGACCGGCCACAATCGCCGGGTGCCGGGAGATTCTTGCTGCTCTTCTCACCGGCGCCACCTTGCATCTGGTCGAAGTCGAAGCGGTCGGCTTGCGCGCCGTTCAACGCCTGGTGCGATCCGAAAACGTGACAATCACCTATCTGGTGCCGGCACTGCTTCGCGCGCTTATGGCAGACGGACCTGCAGAAGCGTTCCATTCACTCAGAGTCGCCCGGATCGGTGGCGAGAAGGTGCCCTGGACCGACATCGCCCTGCTGCGCAAGGCCGTCTCCGATACGTGCCTTATCCAGATCGGTTACTCGTCAACCGAGACCACCGGTTCGCAATGGTTCCTGCCGCGAGACTGGCCAGAGCATGGAGATTCGGTTCCAGTTGGCTGGCTGCTGCCTGGAATCACCTTCGCAATTGTCGACGAAGCGGGCCGCCGCGTTCAACCGGGCCGTAGCGGAGAGCTTCTGATCAGGAGCCCGTATGTCTTGCTTGGCCATTGGGAGGACGGGGCGGTTGTGCCGGCAACATCAGACCCGCACGATCCAGGCCTTCGGATTTTCGCGACAGGTGACCTCGTTCGACTTGATGATCAAGGCCTGCTGCACATCGTCGGTCGCAATGGGCGCCAGGTAAAAATCAACGGTCGACGCGTCGAGCCAGCCGAACTCGAACGGGTGCTGCGTTGTGCACCCTCTGTCGCGGATGCCGTGGCAATCGTCACGGCCGCGAATGAGCTTGTCGCCTTTGCTATTCCTCGGCGCTCGGCCGAAGCGACCTTTTCGGACGAGCTTCGCCAGCTTGTCAGGACCAATCTGCCGCCGCCGCTGCGTCCCTTGCGGTTGCACACGATCGCCGAGATTCCGCGTCTGCCGAGCGGCAAAGTCGACATCACGACACTTGCAGAGATGGATCTTTCAGCCAGAGAGACAGCGCCGACCGCGCGTCCGCTCGAGCCGCAAGGCAAGCTGACCGCGCAGCAGGTCGTCCAGCGGGCATGGACCAGCATTCTCAATACGCGCGTGGCGGCAGGACGCTGGGATGACGCCGGAGGAGATTCGCTGAAGCTGCTGCACTGCGTCATGGAAATCGAAAGCGCCATCGGGCAGGAACTCGGCCTTGAGGCCTTCACCGTCGGGATGAGCCTGGAGCAAATGGTCAAGGCGGTCGTGTCCGCCCAGGCAGGCGATCAAAGCGCGCGCGCCCAGAAGCACGACCCTCCCGTTCTTTTTCTGTTCCCGGGGTCCGTCGGCTATGGCCCGAGCCTTGCTGCCTTTGCAGCAGCGATGGGCAAGGTGACCCGTGTTGCCCCGATCAGGTATCCGGCCCTGGCTATGATACTGCGCGGACAAGACAGCCTCGCCGATATGGCCGACGCCGCCGTCGACCAGATCCGCCGCGCCCAACCCTCGGGCCATGTACGACTTCTCGGCCATTCGCTCGGCGGCGCTGTTGCCTTCGAAGTTGCGGCGCGGCTGCTGGCAGCGGGGCGAACCGTAAAGTTCCTCGGCATCCTCGACACCAGCCTCGTCGGGGAGCGAAGCGCCCGCTGGGAGACGTTTACGCGCACAGTCAATCGAATCCGAACCAACCGCGTGTCCGCTTACCGGATGGCTTGCCGCGCCCTCGCGAAAGTTGCCGTGGCAATGAAGCGCGAGGCACAACTGGTCCAGTTTCTCGACCGCTTCGCTCAAGGACAGTTCAACGCGACGAGCTTTAGAACCAAACTGGAACTGCAAGAGGTTTTGCGCGCGCAAGCCTTCTTCCAGTGGGTGGCCGAGCCAAAGCCGGCTCTGCCGATCACAGGCACCCTGTTCCGCTGTGCTCGACCCGGAATGCCTCTGGCAATCGGCTGGGATAGCGTCTTCGCCCATCTGGACGTGATTCCGATCGTCGGCAGCCACATCGATCTGGTTGTAGAGCCTCACCTTACCACCAATCGTCCCCTTATCGAGAAAGCGGTGGCGAAAACCTATTCGCCAATCGAGTCTCGCAAACTGGAGTACAAGCCATCGACCTGATCTCATCATTCGGCAAAGACGCCCTGGTGCTCGACGCTGGCGCGGAAGCCGATCGCATCGTCCAGATCTTGCGCCAGCAGGTCCTTGGCACGCTGCGACGTCGAGGCGTGGTTGTCGGCCTCTCAGGCGGCATCGACAGCTCCGTCGTTGCGGCGTTGTGTGTTCGCGCCTTTGGGAAAGGCAAGGTCCTCGGGATATTCATGCCGGAGCGCCATTCCTCCGGCGACTCACTGAGGCTCGGCCGCATTGTCGCCGCACACCTTGGTATCGAAACGATCCTGGAGGATATAACGCCGGCCCTGGAAGCGACCGGCGCCTATAGACGGCAGACCGAAGCAATCCAGACCGTCGTTCCCGAATATGGGGACGGCTGGAAATGCAAGCTGGTGCTCGCCTCGGTTCTCGAGAGCAACGGTCTCAACATCACGCGCCTCACGGTTCAGGACCCCGAGGGCAGGACCGACACAGTGCGCCTGCCGTCGGCAGCCTATCTGCAGATCGTCGCTGCAACCAACTACAAGCAGCGCCTGCGCAAGATGACCGAATACTACCATGCCGACCGCCTCAACTACGCGGTAGCGGGCACGCCGAACCGCCTGGAGTACGACCAGGGCTTCTTCGTCAAGCAGGGCGACGGAATTGCCGACCTGATGCCAATCGTCCACCTCTACAAGACCCAGGTCTACCAATTGGCCGAATATCTTGGGGTGGACGAAGAGGTCCGGCGCAGACCGCCCACCACGGACACCTTCTCGATGGCGCAGAGTCAGGAGGAGTTCTACTTCGCGCTTCCTTATTATCTGATGGATCTGTGCCTCTACGGCTTGAACCATGGGATCGCCGACGAAGACGTCGCTGAGGTAACCAGCCTCACGGTGATGCAGGTCCAGAAGGTTTTCAAGGATATCGACAGCAAGCGGCGCGCCGCACGTTATCTTCACGCGCGGCCGTTGGTGTCCTCTTCAATGGGCGAGGGCTAGGCGATGTGCGGCATCGCCGGAATTGTGTCGCTGAGCGCCGCAGCGGCGCCCCCTTCCCGGGATGCGCTGATACGTATGGCGGGCGCGCTGGCGCATCGCGGCCCGGACGAGCGCGGCCTTTACCGGGACAGACGTGCGGGATTGGCGCATGCCCGCCTGTCCGTCATCGATCTCGCAAGCGGCCAGCAGCCACTCGCCGGCGCGGGCGACACGATGTGGATCGTCTTCAACGGCGAAATCTTCAATTACGTCGAGCTGCGACAAGATCTGGTCGCGCTCGGTTATCGCTTCCGCACACGCAGCGACACCGAGGTCATCGTCCATGCCTATCATGCCTGGGGCGAGGCCGCCTTCGAGCGAATGAATGGGCAGTGGGCAGTCGCCATCTGGGACTCCGTGGCAGGTCGTCTCGTCTTGTCTCGGGATCGGTTCGGCATCTGCCCGCTGCACTTTTGCGAGCATGGCGGGCGGCTTTACTTCGCCAGCGAGGTGAAGGCCATTTTCGCGGCCGATGCGGATATACCCCGCGCCTTCGATCCAGCCGGCATCGATCAGACTTTCACACTCTGGACTGTCGCGCCGCCACAAGGCGTGTTTGGAGGAGTAAGCGAACTCACGCCGGGGCATGTCCGCATTTATGACAGCGGCGTCGTCCGGGAGCGGGCTTTTTGGAAGCCTGACTATCCAGAGGTTGACGGACCCGGCGATGATGAATTCACCGGCTCGCTTGATGACGCGGTGGAGGAAGTGCGCAGCGCCCTGGAAGCCGCGACGGCGCTCAGGATAGTACGCGCCGACGTGCCGGTCGGCTGCTATTTGTCCGGCGGGCTCGACAGCTCGCTGGTCGCCACGCTGGGGAGACGCTTCGCGGGCGAGCGCTTCCAGACTTTCTCGCTGCGTTTTGCCGACGCCGAGTATGATGAGACGCATTTCCAGCGCTTGGTTGCCGGCGTGGCCGGCAGTGACCATCATGAGGTGGTTGTTTCGCGCAGCGATATCGCTGGCATCTTCCCTGAGGTGATCTACCACACCGAGCGGCCAATCCTCAGGACCGCGCCGGCGCCGCTGTTCCTGCTCTCGAGACTGGTGCGCCAGCACGGCATCAAGGTCGTGCTTACCGGCGAAGGGGCCGACGAAATGTTCGCCGGCTACGATTTGTTCCGCGAGGGCAAGGTCCGCCGCTTCTGGGGACGCCAGCCCGCCTCGACGCGACGCTCGCGGCTGCTGGAGCGCCTCTATCCCTATCTCAGCCGCTCGCCGGTGCAGCAGCAGGCAATGGCACGCCAGTTCTTCGGGCGCGACATTCACGCCTGTGACGCGCCAGGTTTTGCGCATGGCACGCGCTGGCGTACCACAAGCGCCATCAAGCGGCTGTTTTCGGCAGACATACGCGCCCAAACGGAGCGCCGCAACGCCGTGTCCGAACTGCTTGCCCGCCTGCCGCCGGAGTTTTCGCGATGGGGCTCTCTTGCGCAGGACCAGTACATAGAGATTCAGACGCTGATGTCGGGATACCTGCTTTCCTCACAAGGGGACAGAATGCTGATGGCTCATTCCGTCGAGGGGCGCTTCCCGTTCCTCGATCATGAACTCGTGAGACTCGCGAATTCGCTTCCGGCCGCCTACAAGCTGCGCGTGCTCGATGAAAAGCATGTGCTGAAGCGCGTAGCGCAACCGATCGTGCCGTCGGAAATCGTCACCCGCAAGAAGCAGCCTTACCGGGCTCCCAACGCGCTTTGCTTTGTCGCAGATGGCGCTCCGGCCTATATTCGCGAAGCACTTTCGGAGGCGGCGCTGCGCGAAGCGAACGTCTTCGATCCCAAGTCGGTCACCCGGCTCTTGAGCAAGTGCCAGGCCAGCGCCGGCGGCGGCGACCTGTCCAACTCCGACAATATGGCGCTGGTCGGAGTGCTGTCGACGCAGCTTCTCCATCGGCAATTTATCGCGAGCCGTCCAAATGGGGCCCGCACGCTCAAGCTCAGCATCGATATCGACCGCGAACACCGCGAAGAGGTGCTCGCATGATGCATGGCGCCGTACCGCTCCTGCACGACTATCTCACCCACTCTGCCAGCCGGCTCGGCGAGAAGGTGGCCCTGGTGTGCGGCAATCAACGCGTCACTTATGGCGATCTCGATATGCGTTCGAACGCCATAGCGCACCATTTGACCGATGCCGGAATTGCGCGTGGCGATCGCGTGGTGGTCTTCGCCGACAACACTGTCGAGGCCGTCGTTGCGTTCTGGGCGGTGCTAAAGGCCAACGCCGTGGTGTGCATCGTCAATCCGCTCACCAAAAGCGACAAGCTTGATTATCTGCTCAACGATTGCCGCCCGACGGCACTGATCACCGACAAACACCTGCACTCGATTTTCAGCGAGCCGGCGCGGAATTGCCCATCGTTGCGCCGCATGATCGTCTCCGGGCCGATCGAACACAGCGACCTGCAAGAATTGCCGCATGCTGTGCGCTGGGACACCGCGGTCGCGGCAGCCCACAGCACGCCGCCCTGGCGCCGCTGCATCGACATCGATCTCGCTGCGATCATTTATACGTCCGGCTCGACGGGCGAGCCCAAGGGCGTGATGCTGACGCATCGAAACATGATCGCCGCGTGCGCCTCGATTTCCTCATACCTGGCGCTTGCCGAAGACGAGGTGATCCTCAATGTCCTGCCGCTCGCCTTCGACTACGGTCTTTACCAGATGATCATGGCATTCGGCGCGGGCGCCCGGCTGGTGCTTGAGCGCTCATTCGCCTTCCCGGCGCAGATCCTTGGGCTGATCAAGCAAGAAAGGGTGACGGGTTTTCCCGGCGTACCGACCATCTTCGCCGCACTCGGGGAGCTCAGGTCTCTCAGGGATCAGGATTTTTCGAGTATTCGCTACGTCACGAACACTGCGGCCGCCCTGCCGCTCAAGCACATTCTCCTGCTGCAGGAACTGTTTTCTGGCGCCCGCATCTATTCGATGTACGGCCTTACCGAATGCAAGCGCTGCACCTACCTGCCGCCGGAGGATCTGGAGCGAAAGCCGTCGAGCGTCGGGATCGCCATCCCCAATACGGAAATGTGGATTGTCGACGAGCATGACAGGCGGGTCGGCCCCGGCATCGTTGGTCAGCTCGTCATCCGCGGAGCGACGGTGATGAAGGGCTATTGGGGCAAACCGGAGGCGACAGCCAGGAAGCTCAAGCCCGGCCTGCTGCCGGGTGAGCAGGTCCTATACACCGGCGACTACTGCCGGATGGACGCCGAGGGCTACCTCTACTTCGTCGGTCGCGGCGACGAGATCATAAAATCGCGCGGAGAGAAGATAGCGCCGAAGGAGGTGGAAAACGTGTTGATGAACATTGCGGGCGTACGGGAAGCCGCGGTCATCGGCGTTCCGGACGAACTGCTCGGGCAAGCAGTGAAGGCATTTGTCGTGATGGAGCAGGGAAGCATGATCGGTGAAAAGCAGTTGCAGAAAGAGTGCCAGAGACGGCTGGAAAACTTCATGGTTCCGAAGTCCATCGTCATCGTACCCAGTCTGCCGATGACCGACACGGGTAAGCTCAAAAAAACGGCCCTGTCATGAGTCGGTACCAGGGCGAAGTTGATCAGCATTCATCTTTTGTACCGGAGGCGAAATAAATGTTATCTACCAAGGATAGAACCGATACCTGCAGCGAACAAATTCGCGCTTTCCTGGCCTCGAATTTCTATATAGCCGATCCCGAGAGCCTGGAGAGCGACACCTCGCTCCTCGACCAGGGCATCGTGGACTCGACGGGTGTGCTCGAGGTTATCGGCTTCATCGAGGAGACCTTCGGCATCACGGTCGAAGACAGCGAGCTGCTGCCGGAGAATCTCGATTCCATCGAGGGAATTGCGCAATACGTCATGCGCAAGAGAAACTGACGCAAGAGAAACTGATTTCCGAAATCTCGCGCAACTCTGTTTCAACTTCCCGGCCGTTTCTAGCCGCGACAGCGCGTCTACCTGCCGCGGCTGCGATGCTTACGCCTGCGCCCTCGTATGTCCCACAACCACCCTGACCTCACCGGCCTGGTTGGTGACTGCCCGGATACTCTCATAGGCCTTGGAACGCTCGAGCAAACTCATGACCTGCCGATCCTGGCCAAGCCCCACTTCGAAAAGCAGGATGCCTCCGCGCCGCAAATAGCGCGGCGCCTCCTTGAGCACCCGCATGTGGATGCTCAGGCCGTAGGGGCCGGCTGCGAATGCTTCACGCGGCTCGAGCTCGACCAGATGCGAACGGTCGCCCTCGAGCCGTTTTTCCGAAATGTAGGGCGGGTTGCAAACGATCACGTCGATCGTGCCGTCGAGCTCCAAGCCTGAGAAGGCGCTGAACAAGTCGCCCTGAAGCACCGTTACCCGGTCCTCGATTTTAAGATGGGTGACGTTGCGGCGCGCGACCTCCACGCATCCGTCGGTAAGATCGCTTGCCCACACGCGCGCGGTGGGAGCGTGGTGCGCGATGGCGCACGCCAGATTGCCCGCCCCACAGCACATGTCGACAACGCGAGGCACCGGCAGGTTCAGTTGGCTCAGGACATCGAGAGCGGCCTTGCCGAGCAGTTCCGTTTCCGGCCGAGGAACAAGCGCACCGGGCGAGACCAGCAACTGCAATCCCATGAAGGTGCTGCGCCCCCTGCCGTAGGCATCGGCAACATTGATCTCTTCGCTCACGACACTCGCCTCCCCGATTTAGCCGGCGTTGGTGGCCGACGTACCGATGAAGTGTATCTCAAAACCGTTTAACTCTCGATCGACAAAATCAAAACCCATCCGTCGCCAGACGCTTTGAAGCCTTGATGCTACAAAGATGATCATAAGCTTCTGCCGGGTGTCATGATTAGGAATATCTCCTTACCTGACCCGGTTATCCCCAGCTTGGCGAGCCAGTTGCCGAATTCTCAGCCTGGCGTCACGATTTTGCTACATTTTAATCAAAGAAGGCACGTATGTAAGCAATTCGTAATGTTCAGCAGCGGGGCGGGGCTGCTGCTTCCCGGAAGGTTAAAGTTTGTCCCTCATCGAAAGAATCGACGAGATTGCGCGGCAATTTCGCGTCAACGAGCGCACATCATGAAGTCGACCAAAGGGCGCTCGCTCGATCTCCGCTCCGCAATGTTCGGCTGTGTGCACGGCCTCGTCGGCGTAGGCGTTTTCTCGGCATTGATAAATATCCTCGCCTTGACCGGCTCCGTCTACATGCTCCAGGTCTATGACCGCGTGCTGCCTTCGCAGAGCGTGCCGACTCTTATCGGATTTACAGTCGGGATGCTGGGACTTTACGCGGCCTATGGGCTCCTCGATTTCGTGAGGCTTCGCCTGTTGGTCCGCATCGGCAGCCGCCTGCATAGAAATCTGCAGCAAAAAGCGTTCGCAGCCTCGCTTTCCCTGCCCCTCGTCGCCGGGCCGGATGCGAACCGGGTACACCCGCTTCGTGATCTGGACCAGCTACGTGGCTTTCTTTCCGGGCTCGGGCCGACAGTCTTGTTCGACGCTCCCTGGATACCATTTTATATGGTGGTCATCTATCTGCTGCACCCCGCGCTTGGCGTGCTGGCAACGCTCGGCGCATGTGCCGTTGTGTTTTTGACGGTGGTTGCCGAGATCATCGGCCGCAAACCAGCGGCTCGTGCATCTGAGACACTCGTAGCGCAGCGGCTTCTGGCCGACTCCGGCCGCCGCAACGCAGAGGTTGTTCAGGCGATGGGCCTTTCCGCCCCGCTTAGCCGGCGCTGGAACGAGGTCAGTCATCTTTATCTGAAGAACCAGGAACGGCTCTCCGACGTCGTCGGCGCAGCAAGCTCACTGTCGAAGACGCTCCGAATGGCCCTGCAATCATGTGTGCTGGGGCTTGGTGCCTACCTTGTGATCGGCGGCGAGGCCTCGCCCGGCGTGATCATTGCATCGTCCATATTGCTGGGCCGCTCGCTGGCACCGGTCGATGTGGCGATCGCAAACTGGAGAGGGTTTCTGGCAACCCGCAAAAGCTATTCCGAGCTGGCGGCAGCCCTGGATGCTTTTGATAGCCAGCAAGAGCCAATGGAACTGCCCGGCCCGAAGGCTGAGCTTGCGGTCGAGGAATTGACCGTCGCGCCACCAAGCCTGCAGAAGCCCACCATCTTCAATGTAAGCTTCCGCTTGGCGAGAGGCGCAGGGTTGGCGGTCGTCGGCCCGAGCGGCTCCGGCAAGACCACGCTCGTGCGCGCTTTGGTCGGCGCATGGAAGCCGCTTCGTGGCACGGTAAGATTGGACGGCGCCTCGCTCGATCAGTGGAACTCAGAACTGCTCGGCATTCATATTGGCTACCTGCCGCAGGACGTTGAGCTGTTCGACGGGACGATCGCCGACAACATTTCGAGGTTCGGCGGTAAAAGCGACGCAAAAGGCGTGCTGGCAGCTGCCAAGGCTGCGGGCGTGGACAAGATGATCATGCGTCTTCCGCAGGGTTTTCAAACACGCATCGGAGAAGGCGGCGCGGCCCTTTCGGCTGGGCAGAGGCAGCTCGTCGGGCTTGCCAGGGCACTTTACGGCGATCCATTCCTCGTCGTTCTTGACGAACCAAATTCCAATCTGGATGCAGACGGTGATGCTGCTTTGGCCGGCGCAATCCTGGCAGTGCGTCGGCGCGGCGGTATCGTGATCGTCGTTGCGCATCGCCCCTCCGCTCTCGTCAACATCGATCAGGTACTCGTCCTGTCGAACGGGATGCTCCATTCGTTCGGCTCGCGCGAAGACGTTCTGGCAAATGTGGTCCGGCCCTTCCCGCGCCCGGACAAGCCAAACATTGTCGTTCCGCTGCAGCACGGTGCAAGCGGGCATGCGTGAGGTATTGCTTAGTGTCTAACGTGACCATGTCGTCATATGCTGCGGTTGGCGGCGAAGGCCCGCCGACCGGGCAGAAGCCGCAGCCGGATGGGATTCGAGCCAATCTACCCTGGGGTACTCTGGTCCGGAGCCTAGCAGCACATTGTCGTTCCGCCGCACAAGGGTGCAGCCGGGCATATGCGAGGTATCGCTCTGCTGTTGCCGTGTCATACGTCGCAGCCGGTGGCGAAGGCCGTTCGTTGGAGACGAAGCCAGAGCCGGATGGCATCCGGGCCAATCTGCTCTTGGGCCTGGCAACCAGCTTGCTGTTGATCTTTGGCGGAGGGCTCTGGTTGGGATTGACCAAGATTGCCGGCGCGGTGATTGCGCCCGCAACCGTGGTGGTCGAAAGCAACATTAAAAAAGTCCAGCATCAAACCGGCGGCACCATCGGCGGAATCTTCGCTCAGGACGGCGATCATGTGAAGGCCGGCGATGTGTTGGTCAGGCTGGACAACACATTGACCCGAGCAAACCTGCAGATAGTCACCGAGGACCTCAATCGCGCCACCATTCGTCTGGCCCGACTGGAGGCCGAGCGCCAGGGTCTGCCGGAAATGCAGACCCCGCCCGACCTTCGCGCTCAAATGGGCGACCCGCAAGTGGCGGCACTTGTCAGTGGCGAGCGTGCCTTGTTTGAAAGCCGTGCTGCGGCGCTGGCTGGCCAGAAGGCACAATTACAAAGCCGCGCGAAGCAGCTGGAACGTCAGATCGATGGCCTCAAATCGCAGCAGTCTGCAACGGACGAGTCTCTGGATCTGCTGACCAAGAACCTTGCGGATGTCGAATCTCTCTACGCAAAGAAGTTGGTGTCCAAGGAGAGGTTGAGCAATGTCAGCCTGGACAAGACCCGGGCTCGCGGCGAATCGGGACGCCTTGTCGCAGCGATAGCAGAGGTCCAAGCTCACATCAGTGAAACGGACCTGCAGGTGCTTCAGCTCGACGAACAAATGCGGAGCGACGTGACCAACGAACTTCGCGAAACGGAAGCCAAGCAGACCGAGCTCAGTGAGCGCAAGGTGGTGGCCGAAGACGAACTCAGCAGGACAGACATTCGTGCCCCGCAATCGGGCACAGTACAAGAATCCTCGGTCCATACCGTAGGAGGCGTGATTGGCGCGGGAGAGGTGCTCATGATGATTGTGCCCGATTCCGACAACCTTGTCGTCGACGCTTCCATTCCTCCGTCGCGTATCGACGAGATTCATCCCGGACAGCAGGTGTCGATCCGCTTTCCAGCGTTCGACGCCGGCACCACACCTGCTTGCGAAGGCTCGGTCAAGCGCGTCTCAGCGGATCTGATCAAGGATCAGCAACGCCAGCTTTCCTTTTTTTCGGCGCGTATCGACGTCGAGAATGAAGCGACGTGCCTGACAGGAGAGAAAATCCTCAAACCGGGCATGCCCGCCGAAGTCCACATAAGAACCGACGAGCGCAGTGTCTGGTCCTACTTGATGAAGCCCCTCACCGACCAGTTTTCCAGAGCTTTCAGGCAGTAAAGCGGTTGCCACACTCAACCGACAGTGCGGCGGCCGATTGGATCGGGGCGCAGCCGATCTATCGGGTCGCTGCATTTTCGAGAGCGCTGCTGAATCTGACCTCGATCGTGTCTCCCGGCATGACCTCGGTGTCTTCTTGGGCAAGCTGTTTTCGCCATTCTTCGCCGACCTTGCGAATGATCGTGACCTCGGCCTGGATCGTTTCGCCGGCAACCGGCAATGGCAGAGCGGCCGCTCCCGTGGGCTGCAACTTCTGGCTGGCGGCGCGAAGTCTTGCGCCAACGTCGGCAAGACGCACGTTGGTATCCTTCAACTCAGTCAGCAGACCCATTCTTCTTTGGTTGACATTGCGTTCGTGCTGTCTGGTAAAATCGTCCTGCTGACGTCGTGCTCTCATAAGCTCAACCGACGTTTCGAGTGCCCGGCTGGAAGAAAGAACCAAAGCGCGCCGGACATCGGCAAGCCGGGTATTGGTTAGATTTCCGGACTCAAACGCTTTCCTTACGCGCGCCAGCTCGTCTTCGTCCGCCTTCACTCCATCCGCTTCGGCCTGCTCGCGCTTGAGCAGGGTCTCGGTTTGTGCAGCAGCATCCTTGCCACTTTTTTCGAGAAAGCCCTGCTCTTGCCGGAAGTTGTCCAACGAGAGCTTCAGCCCTTCCGCTTCAGCCTGCGCGATCGCCGACGCAAAACTTGCCGGCAAGGGAGATCCTTGTGGTGGCTGCATGTCGAAAGTCGGTTTGTCCTGAAGTTCGGCGCGGATGCGGGTGCTATGAAAATAATCTCTCGTATATTCCCCCCAAAGCGACTCGTAATCGCGCCGCAGATCCACCGGATCCGGGCCAACCTGGTTTGCCCGGGACCGCAAAAGGCTGAAACCGCCTGACACGGCAATCGCCTGCCGCACGGTCATCAGCGGGCGGTAGGCCTGCTGTCCGGGAGTGAGCACGTCGCCGGTCACATAGATCGGCCTGTACTCCGCAACCACGGCGGTCACGTCTGTCGGCTTGATGACGATCATTTGCTCCCGCCCATCAGGCAGACGCTGGTGGAATATCTTGGTCGGCAAGATCGTCTGCATGCGCGTTTGCAGTTCAGCCGGAGTTAAGCCCCCCACCGAAACCATCCCGACTTCGGGAAGCGCGATCGTGCCGTCCATCTGGACCACCGCACGTTGCGTTCGCTCCGGGATGGAGGCAATTCCAATCTCGACGGTGTCGCCGGCAGAAAGTCGATAGGCGACCCGCGGTTCCGCTGCAGCAGCCGTATTCATGGCAGCCAGCATACCGAACACGACAAGAAGCATTCGATCAACGAGGACCATTGGCGGCAATCTCCTTCTGGTTCGACCGCGGCTCTTCCGGCCAATCGAGACGGGTGACGAATTCGTAGACCGGCCCGCCAGGCACGCCCCAGTTGCTCGACCAGATTACCTGTGAGCCGTCGGGGGATGGCGAGGCATGGGTCTCGCTCCAGTAATCGGACGGGACGTTGTGAGTTTGCGTGACGCGTCGAACCTCCCCGCTGCCGTCGAGGCGAAGCGCGATCACCTCTCGCGCATATGGCGCCCAGTCGGGATTGGCAGATATCTCTTCCGGCTTGCCGCCATAGCTTACGAACACCCAACCGCGCCTGTCCAATGCCCGCAGGGATGCATGCTCGGCTTCGCCAAACTTCATAAGTGAGGTGACCTTTCCGTCGGCCAGCCTCCTTTTGATGACGTGATATTTGTCAGGGTCGGACTTGCTGATGCCCACGAAAACTTCGCTGCCGTCTTTATCCACCGTCATATCGCCATGGCCGGGGCGATGATGGTCAGTCCACCTCTGCCGCAACGTCCCGTCGACGGAGAAAATAGCCCGCTGCTCTGTGTCCTCGTTCACATTCTGAAAGCACAGGATGTTCGCTCCGAGCGGGGAGATCGAGCAGGCGCTGACGGTTCCGGCAAGCTGAGCAAGATCGATGTCCGGAAATTTCCGGCGCTGCTTGAGATCATAGGCAAATACAACCATCGCGCCATCCCCACGGATTGCGCGCACTGCTATGCGATCGCCGTCACGGCTGGGATTGCCTTTGGACGGCCCGAACTGAAGATCACGATAATTCGGCGAAACGAACAGGACGTCTTCGCGATTGGTCCGCGGCGCCCAGGTCGAAATTTTCCGGTCCTGAACGCAGATCATCAGATCGGCATTTTGCGGATGCCATTCGCATTCAGCCGATCGAGCACGACGGAAGAGCGGGACATAGGTCTGCCCGTCGAAAAAGCACATGCCATTGCAGCCGTTGGTGATGACGAGGAGAGTCTGGTCCGAATTCCAGGCCTGGGCGCTGGAATAACGGTGGCTGCAGAATTTTTTCTCGCATACGACTCCATTCCCAAGGGCCCCAGGCTTGGTAATGCGCATGAAAATTGTCCCGAAGGCTGGGTCGGTCGCGGGTTGGAGATAATCGGGCAAGTCCATCGTCACTGGCGCAACAAATTGTCTCGACGCGCTGCTTTGCCGACTGCCTGCCACGGTCAAATCCAACGACAAGGCAGCCGCAATCAACAGCGGAGCCAATCCTCCCGGGCGAAAGCTCATGTCATGTAGCCCATTTCGTGTCGCACCCGGCCTTCGCTGAGGCGCCCTTGCCACCATCCGATGGTCCGCTCCAGGCCTTCGCGCAGGCTGGTCTGGGCACGCCATCCAGTCTTGCTTTCGAGGAGCGAAGAATCGGCCAGCAAGGCACGCACCTCGGAATTCTGCGGCCGCAGGCGGCGCTCGTCCCGGTGGATTGGTTTCTTGCAGCCACTCAACTCGATCACCAGATCCAATATGTCCGAGATCGTCACGGCGCGCTGGCTTCCGGCATTGTAGGCATGGCCAAATTCGAGCTCGGCGGAACCTGCGGTCAAAAACGCCGCCGCGGTGTCTTCCACGAAAGTAAGATCGCGGATCGGGCTTGTGTCTCCCACCATGATCGCCGGGCATTTCTTGTCGAGAGCCTGGCGTATAATGGTCGGTACTATGGCCCGCTCACTCTGGCGCGGGCCGTACGTATTGAAGGGCCGCATGATAACCACAGGGATGTCGAACGATCTGGCGTAGGACTCCGCCATCATGTCCGCGCCGATCTTGGATGCCGAATATGGTGACTGTCCCTGCAACGGGTGCGATTCGCTGATAGGCATTGTCAGCGCGGTGCCATAAACCTCGCTTGTCGAGGTGTGCACCACACGCTCCGTATCCCATTGGCGCGCCGCTTCGAGGACGTTGACCGTGCCCAGGATGTTCGTTTCTACATAGGACTGGGCCGCGGCGTACGAATATGGGATAGCTATCAGTGCGGCGAGATGAAACACGACCGCCTGGCCACGCACGATCCGGTTAAGGAAGGCGCTGTCACGAACATCGCCGCGGATGAGGTTCAACTGGCTTCGAATGGTGTCCGGCAAATCGTCCAGCCAGCCGTGGCTGTCGAAGGAATTGTAGAGAGCCAGCGCAGTGACGTCCGCGCCGCTACGGACGAGTGCTTCGGTGAGATGCGACCCGATGAATCCGTCGGCACCGGTAACCAGAACTTTCCTGCCCTTGTATGCCATGACCCAAGCGTTCCCCCTATGACGTGAGGCACTGACTTTGCAAATCCACGAGAGTGCGGGTGTTCCACCTGCTCTCAAGTTCCGATCGGCGACGGCGAAACCACCCCAAGCACCGCCAGCAAGCCGCGCACCATCCACCCAACATCGGACCCGATCGTGCGCTGCGGATAATAGGAAAGGTCGAGCCTGGCTTTGGCAGGAAACAGAACCTGGCGATAGAACAGTAGCGGGTCCATCGATCGCGGATAGAAACGGGCTTCATGCCGGAAGAGAACCTGGGCTGGACCCAGCAAGCCTGGCTTGTATTGTAAAATGTCTTCGAAGCCCCCGCGAAAACAATCGGCGAAGGCAAGGCTCTCCGGGCGTGGCCCGATGATTGCCATCTCGCCTCTGAAGACGTTCCAAAGCTGTGGCAGTTCGTCGAACTTGGTGACCGCGAGGAACCGTCCTATCGGCGTCATGCGGCTGTCATCGGCCATGGTCAGAGCCAAGCCACCGGGGTCACATTGCACGCTGAACTTGCGAAACTTGTACATGCGGAATGGGCGAGCACCGGCCCCGACGCGGGTCTGTGTGAAGAAGATGGGCCGACCGCCTTCCAGCAGCAGCGCCACGGCAATCAGCAGCATCAGCGGGGCGAAGACGATCGCCGCGGCTGCAGCAATGACGAGATCGATTGCTCGTCTCGCAGACCCATGGGCGGCGCTCGAGCCGTTAGGCCTGTGAATGGCTAGGTCCAGGGCATTCATGCGGCTGTTCCTGTCTGAGCGCAGTTATTGACCGCCGCGGCAAGAGCGACCACCACCGTTTCGACCAAAGGTGCGGTGATCTGCGGATGCAGCGGTACAGTCAGTTCGCGCTGGGCGAAATCTTCAGTGCGCGGTAAGTGAGTACCGGGAATGAGCTCACGATAGAGCGTCATCTGGTGCACCGGCGGGTAGTGGATAGTGGTTTGTATCCCTTGCCCGCGCAGTGCGTCGATGACGTCTTGCCTGTCGGCGTAACGTGGCAAAAGGATAGGCATGATGTGGTAGGCCGACGTCCGCGGCTCGTGGAACGGGATGGTCACGGCTGGGCAATGCTTCGCTATGAGACGACGATACAGCATGACCAGGATACGCCTGATCTCATTCCACTCCTGCAGATTTTGCAGCTGGACCAGTCCGATCGCAGCCCGCAATTCATCCATGCGATAGTTGAATCCGAGCATGGTGACATCATACTGAGGGGTGCGGCTGTTCAGCCTTTGACGTGTCCCGGTGGTCATCCCATGTCCACGCGCCTGGCGGATTGTCTCGAGCAGACCGGCATCCCTGGCGATCACAGCCCCGCCTTCCGCCGTGGTCATGTTCTTGTTGCCGTAGAAGCTGAAGGCGGCCGCGGCACCAAATGTCCCCACCTCCTTCAAGCCCGGCGCATGCGCGGCGTCCTCGACGATGTGTAGCCCCCGGGCACGGGCGAACCTCTGCCATTGTTCCCGATCGGCGAGGTAGCCGGCGAAATGAACGAGAATGATTGCCTTGGTGCGGGCCGTGCATTTCGCTTCGGCTTCCACGATCGACATCAGCGGCACGTCGGCTGACTCGATGTCGACGAAAACCGGCGTCGCACCGACATAGAGGACCGCATTTGCGGTCGCCACGAACGTCAAGGATGGCACCAGCACCTCGTCGCCCGGTCCGATGCCAAGTGCGTGCAAAATGAGATGAAGCGCTGCGGTGCAAGAACTGACCGCGACGCAATCCTCCGCATCATGAACGTCGGCAAAAGCTTGTTCGAAGGCTCGTACCTGCTCCCCCATGGTCAGCCAGCCGCTGTCGATGACCCTGGTCAAAGCAGTCTTCTCCGGCACACCCAAGATCGGGGCACTGACCAAGAGCATCACAACCTCCTAGACTGATAACTGTGGGAACCGGGCTCGTGACTTCATCATCATCATGCAGCCGTCGCAGTGACCTCGATCGAGGCCGACTGGTCTTCCCAGGAAATGGTCTGTGCGTTCTGAAAATCGTCGACGCGCCCGATATCGAGCCAGAGACCCTCATGCTTGTACACGTGCACGGTTGTGCCATTCTGCATCATCTGCAGCATCAGGTCGTCGAACCCAAAGGGTATGCCGGATGGGATAAACTGCAGAACATCCGGGTTCATGCAGTAAATTCCCATGCTGACCAGATGCGAAAGCGTCGGCTTCTCGCGAAAGACCTGCACGGTATTGTCGACTTCGTCGATGACGCCGAAATCCATCTTGATCAGGCGACAGGCTGTTGCGATTGTCACTGGATCGGTGTGCTTACGGTGCGCTGCTACAAATCGACTGAGGCTTAGATCCGTAAGGACATCGCCATTGAGAACGATGAATGGCTCCGTCAGTTCATCCCTGATCAAAGACAGTGGCCCGATGGTGCCAAGCGGCTCCATCTCCTGCGTATATCGAATTTTCAGGTTCCACTGCGAGCCATCTCCACACACGGTGCGGATCAAGTGGCCGAGATACCCGGTTGTAATATAAACTTCCTGAATGCCGTTGCGTCGCAACCATTTCAGAAGCATCTCGAGAACCGGCCGTGCGCCGATCGGCATGAGCGGCTTCGGCAAGACCGAAGTGAAGGGGCGGAGGCGTGTTCCCATTCCTCCACATTGAATAACCGCTTTCATCCTGGTCCTCCCTTGTTCATTCGGCCTGAACGCCATCGTCACGGGCCGGCTATCCTGCCCTGGTCAGCACCCGGGAAACGCGTTCTTGTCCCCTCAGAAGAACCGGTGAGATTTCCCGTAGAAGACCGGTGAGATTACTCCACTGTCCCCTGATCCGGACATTGCATCTGGATGGTATGTGGCCGTCAGGGTGGATGTCGTCGTGCATTCGAATGGTAACAATTCAGCCGTTTTGCTGTTCTATATCTTTAGGCCTATAGCACTGCTGAACGACCGGCCGGTCTGTCAGCTGTCCAAAAGGTCAGAACGTATGTTCGACGACGTTCGGCGGGTTTCGCTCTCAAGGGGCAAAAAAAGAGGAGCGTTTCCCGTCATTTAAGATTATATTAGAAATCTGGCGTTTGCGGTGTTGGGGGTGCCGCAGCGTCGGCTGGATGAATCGACGAGTGGATGGCCACGATTTTCAGGCCATTGCCGTTCAATCCATTCAGATAGGCGTTGGGGTAGTTCAATGTATCGAATCGTCATCGCCGACGATCACGGCTTGTATCGTCGCGGCTTGCGATTGGCACTGACCGCAGGCATTCCAGGTGTGGAGATCTTTGAAGCGTCCTGTTTCGACGCGGTGCTCAGTTTGCTGGCAGAGCAGTCGTTCGTGGATCTTGCGATCCTGGATCTGAATATGCCGGGCCTGTTCAATCAAGAAGTGCTCGGCGGGATCCTGTCTGCCTATCCGGACACGCGATTTGCGATCGTTTCCGGAAACGATTCACGCTCGGAAATACTCACAGCTCTGTCGATCGGGCTTCACGGCTACATCGTAAAATCGCAGACGGACGAAGAGGTTGTTTTGGCCGTCAATGAAATCCTCTCCGGCCGCATCTATGTTCCTGCACTTCTGTCACGCCCGGGAGCGACGCAAACAACCCACGCGCATACCCATTCCGACGACAAAGGCCCACAGAGGCGTACCGCTGGCGTCAACCTTGGCAGGCTGACTTCGAGGCAAAAGGAAGTCCTCAAGCTGATGGCGGAAGGCTATTCAAACAAGGAAATTGCGCGCGATCTGGAAATCGCGGAGGCGACCACGAAAATCCACGCTGCTGCGGTTCTGCGTGAATTGGGGGTACGCAATCGGACCGAGGCTGCCGTTATGCTGAAGACTTGGCTTTCGAGACATGCCAGCTAGAGCACCGCGCGTCCTTTTGGACGTGCAAACGGCGTCGCAAGACTCCTCATGCATTTTACTGCATATCCCAAAGCCGCGGCGCAGCTTTGGGCCGACGACATTCTTGGAAGGAACCCTGCGCATCTCAAAGGCCGCTCAGCGCGACCCGCCTTTAGATATCTGCTTTCCGATTGGAGCACTGCACTACAATCCGATTTCCTTGCGTGACAGCCGCAGCGAATACCGTAACCCTTGGTCCGATATTTCCAGCCTGGGAGAGTGACCGACAAGCGGCGCTCCATCCACTCCGATTATCATGGAACCGAAGCCATGACGGACTACGCTCGAGGTCCGCCGCCGCCCCGATTCCACCCACTCGAACGCGATCTCGCTGCCTGTGTCTTCAGGTGCGAACGTCCAGCTTACGTCGATCCGGCCTTTTGGATCGCCAAGCGCTCCATACTTCATGGAATTGGTGGCAAGCTCGTGAACGATCATCGCAAAACTCTCGGCGGCGCCTCCCGACATCGTCACGGAAGGACCGCCGACCGATATGGCGCGTGTTCCCATATATGGTTGCAATTCTTGAGCAACGAGATCGTTTAGCGTCCCCGATACGCTGCCGTTGCGTGAAAGAAGCAGATGGGTTGCCTCAAGCGCGCGTATCCGGTCGATCAGCATTTCCTTGTATTTGGCAACATTGTTTCCAGGAGCATCGACCATTTTCACGAGCGCCGTGATCACCGCGAAAACGTTGCCGAATCTGTGACGCTGTTCGAGCATGATGCGCTCCCGCTTCTTTGCCGCGGCGCGCAGCAGCGTGGTTTGTCGTCTCTCGCTCAGGTCGGCGGCCACTCCAAGCCGCTGTCCACCATCATCATGTCTTTCCTCCCTTCCGCGCAGCGCAATCCAGCGGATATGTCCGTCCGGTCGGCGGACGCGTATCTCGACATCGTAATTCGTGACCGATGGTGCGGCCTTTCTCGATGCCGCCAGCTTCGGCCAGTCCGCCGGATGAACGACAGCTGACAGCTCCTCCAAACTGCGGCTATTGGCCTGGGCCAGGCCGAGAATGTCCCAGAACGTGTCCGAGCCCGTGACTATCCCGTCTTTAAGGTCTATGCGCCACGTGGCCAAGCGTCCAGCAGACAGAGCGAGGTCCAGCCATTCCTTCTGGGCCCGAAGCGCTTCGTGAACAGCGCGTCGTTCCGAAATATCGTCGACCACCACGAAGATGCTCTCCGAGAGGCCACCCTCGGGCACGGACGAAGAAAGCGTTAGCCTAGCCCAGAATGCCGTACCGTCCTTTCGTGACAGACGCACCTCCGAAACGAACGAAGAAATGTCATTGCCCAGCCTCGCCAGCAATTGCGCCAAGGTATCCCGGTCGTTCGGATGGGCGAGCGTATCAAGCTGTAATTGGGCAAGCTCCTCCTCCCTGTACCCGGTCATCTCACAAAGGCGTCTGTTGGACTGCAGCAACTCACCTTTCTTGTTGGTGTTCGCGAATCCCATGGCAGCACGTTCGAAGGCCCAACGATAGCGGCTTTCGGTCGCCTCGACGGCAGCGAGCCTGGCCTCCGCGACTTCCAGCAACTCACGCAAGTCCTGCCGCAGACGATGGAAGGTCATGGCAATCACGCCACCCGAAACCAGAAGCAGGATTGCGCGTGCCCAGTCTCCACTTGAAATCTGATCGTGTCCTCGTGCCCACAGCCCGACAGCAACCATCAGAATGGTCGCAGCGAGCGCAGGTACGCGGTCTTCGAGATAAGCGATAATAATAATAGCCGGAATAAATTCCAGAAAACTGGCGCCTTGCCCAATATAGGCTGACGATTTTATTTCAAATATCAGTGTGGCAGCTAACACCGATGCAGACGCAATATGAGTTAGCAATCTGCCCGACGGGTTCGAATTCGACCTGCGCGACTGCGAGCTCATGGACACAGACTACAACCTTCTGACTAGCCCGTCGAGACTAGAGCAAAAAACGTACAGCTTAGTACCACTGCCGGATTGCCATACCGCTATCATAGCGCGCATTTTATCGGACGCAGCGGGGCCTAAGAGCTGCCTTAGAACTGTCGGATCATATTAAGTTTTCAAGGTGATGATGAACGTATTATCCGTCAGCGCATAGAAGACTATAATCCAGCTACACATAGAAGACTACATGAATCCCGAATACTTATTTCGGGCGTGTGAAACTTTGGGTTAGGGGTAGAAAATGAATCTGATCGATAGACAGGTCGATGCTTCTTCGAACGGTCGGTATATTGTTACGAGGACCAAGTATGATTTTGAAGCGCGGAATACGCGGCCCTCTTCTGGTCACCTTCCCGATCGCGCATCGGATCCATTGGACGCAAGGTTCGGCGAACCAAAAGGCCGCAGTCTGGAATCCATAACCGGCGTGCTTGATCGCATTGGCTGTGGCTATCTCGTGCTGAATCGCGAAAGAAAAGTAGTCGAGTGGAACGCAGCCGCCCAAACCACGCTTGAGCGCCAGGGCGAAGCGGCCGACACGGCGAGCGGACTTACGGCCGCCCTAAGGCGGCTGATCGCGAATGTTCCGGGCCAATTCCTGCCGGGCTCGTTGTCTTGGGTGGTGATCCGCAGCAGGGGCGACCGACCGGTGATACTGAACGAGAACGGCGTTATCGCTCCCGACGGAACGAGCATTGTGGCGCTGCTGGATCGCGACAACAGGTCGGGGCCAAATCCTCGGACGCTGCAAAGAATGTTTGGCTTGACGAGCGCAGAAACGCACCTCGCCTTGCGCTTGGCCCAGGGCGACGCACCTTTGGAGATCGCTCGCAGCTGGCGTCTCAGCCGCACCACGATCCGTTCCCAGCTTGCCTCGCTGTTCGCCAAGACCGAAACAAAACGCCAGGCGGAACTGGTGGCCCTTCTTGGGCGTATTTCGGTCCTGCCGTAAGGGCCGCGCAGTTGTTGGGGTCTAGTGGCGGCATCCACATGCGACGGGGCTTGGTCGACCGGTGCTGGAGGCCGTTCCAACCTAGCTTGGCAGGTCACGTTGCGCAGCGCATGGCCGGCGCCTGCTCACCTGTGCCGACGCCGACGCCCCGGCACATAACATCCCGGCACAATTGGCCGGGATCTCGGAATAGGCAATTCGACACTGTCGAGTGACGTCGAAGGGGCAAAAAATTGGATCATGATTTAAACGGTGGTTCCGTTCTTTCTGCGGAAAATATGGAAACCGCCCGATCCCGGTCAGACCGCGCCGTGAAGGAACTCGCCCCGATAGGACCGATCGTCGTCACCGGTGCTGCAGGCTTCATTGGTTTTCACGTCGCCTTGCGGCTTTTGCGTCTGGGTGTCGAAGTCGTCGGCGTCGACAATTTCACCCCCTACTACGATCCACGACTCAAGGAAGCGCGGTTTGCACGTCTCTGTGCCGAGCCGGGCTTCACTTCGATGCGAATTGATCTGGCGGATGCCGCCCGCGTTCAGTTGCTGTTTTCAGAATTTCGCCCCTCACACTTTGTCCATCTCGCGGCTCAGGCCGGCGTGCGTCATTCACTTGCTGACCCGCATTGCTATGTGCAATCGAACATAGTGGCGTTTCTCAACGTCCTTGAGGGCTGCCGGCACTTCGGCGTTAGTCATCTCGTCTACGCTTCGTCGAGCTCCGTCTACGGCTCAAATCGAAGCACACCGTTTTCTGAGCATCACGGCGCAGACCATCCTGTCAGTCTGTACGCCGCAACCAAGCGTTCAAACGAATTCATGGCGCATTCATACAGTCATTTATTCTGCTTGCCCGTGACCGGACTGCGCTTCTTCACCGTTTATGGCCCCTGGGGCAGGCCCGACATGGCAGTCTACATGTTCACGCGTTTGATTATCGAGGGGAAACCAATCGAAGTAGCCAATGCCGGCCGCGTGTGGCGAGACTTCACCTATATCGACGACGTCGCTGAGGGGGTGGTTCGAGCACTCGCTGCACCGCCGCGACCCGACCCGGGTTGGGATTTTCTTACCGCAGATCCCGCCACAAGTTCTGCACCGTACCGCGTCTATAATATTGGCAACGACCGACCGGAGGAGATTAACCGGCTGATTTCGCTCATCGAGACCGCCCTTGGCTGCCGGGCGATTCGCGTGGAAGTGCCTCTACCACCGGGCGACGTTCTGGAGACTCGCGCCGACGTGAGTGATCTTCGTAACGCTGTCGGCTTCGCCCCGGCGACAACGCTCGAGGACGGAGTGCAACGCTTTGTCGAATGGTACCGGGACTTTCATGGAACGAACATCGCAGCCAGCACACAGCAACAAACGTTAATGCATGTGTAAGCCCACCGTGTAATCCGCGCCTTGTCGGAGCGACGAATCCACGCGTCGGCCATCCTTGTCGCGGCTGCTGGTCTGGTCAAAAGATCCAGTTGGTACCGCATAACGTGACGACGACATTCCCGAGCATCGATGCCCGCGCGATCCCGCAGAAATCAGTTCATCGCGGGCAAGTCCAACGAGCGGTCTCAATTTCAGAGCTGCAGTTGTGCCCCGCCCGGAGCACAAAGAATTCGCTACATCGCCGCTCCGCCGAACGATGTCATTCAGATGGATGATGGTGACGTTCAGGCCCCATCGTAAGCTCCGGTCAACCGCATTTTGCCTCCTCGGAATCGCGAGCTCATGTCCCAAAGCTACTTTCTGAGATCCAGGACGGTTCCTACGGTCGAGAAAATAATCACCCGTGTTCCTCCAAGCCCGATCGGCAGGATTCTGCGCGCGGCAGGAGGCGTTTCGGCCATGGCGATTGCCGGTCAGTTGACTCTCGTCGCCGCTATTCCCGTTTTGGCCCGGCTCTATTCCCCGGCAGATTTCGGGATCTTCACGATTTATCTTTCGATCGTAAACATCCTCGGCGCGATCGCAGCACTGCGTTTCGAGGCCTCTCTCTATGGTGTCAAGGACAATGCGCGGGCGTATGTGACTGTTAAGCTCATTCTCCTGGCTGTGTCGGTGACGAGTGTCCTCGCCTTTGCGGCAGGACTGCTGTGGGCGAGCATCGCTCCAGCGCGGGTCGGCCACCTCGCCTGGCTCGTTCCACTTGGGATGGCGGGCGCAGGTCTCGTCGAAGCCATGAACTGCTGGAGCCTGCGCGCAGGCCTGCTACGAGACTTCGCCCTCGGCCGCCTGATCTTGCCGGCGACCATGGCCCTGCTGCAATTGATTTTTGGGCTCGCCCATTTCGGAGGTGAGTCGATGGTACATGCCCATATCCTGAGCCAATTCATTTTTATCGGACTCCTCGGCTCTCGGATTCTGAGCTGGAAGGACTTACACGGCGTCGCCCGAGCGCCGTGGCGTACCGTCTTTGCCGTCGCCAGGCGAGAATACAAGTTTCCGTTATTTGACATTCCCTCAGCTCTCGCGAGTTTCGCCATTATCAATCTTCCCGCAATACTTGTTGGTTCGCTGTTTGGCGCCGCTTTTGCGGGTTACCTGGGCGTGGCAGCGCGGCTGGTGACTGCGCCGGTCACACTGATCGCCACCCCGCTCAGCAATGTTTTTGTCTCCGAGGCGAACAAAAACAGTGATCGCAGACATCTGCTCGGCACCGCACGCGGCCTCTTGATGCTTTCAGCCTGCCTCACTGCATTGCCAATATTGGCGCTTGGCCTGGCTGCGCCATATATTGTCGTCCCCCTGCTGGGCCCGCCCTGGGTTCCCGCCGCAGACATTATGACCGCGCTGGCGTTCATGGGGGCTGCGCAGGCGTTGGCGACGCCGCTTCAAGATGTCCCAGCTCTCCTGCGCCGGCAGGAGCTACGGCTTCTCGTCGACGGCGCGCGGACGGCGCTGGTGTTTGGTCCGCTTCTTGCCGGTGCTGAGGCAGGTTGGGAACCACTCAAGGTCATTTATCTGATGGCGGCCGGCGGCGGCGTCGGGTTTGCACTGAAAACGGCGGCCTCTCTGTATATTTTGAGCCATGCCATTAAACCAGCGGGAGCTGCCATACCAAAACAAGGTCATCATCTCGAGGGAAAAGCACCATGAAACAATCGCAGCTTGATCAGCTCCAAACGACCGCTGTGGTTGACCAACATCATCGCGCTGATGCTTCGCGACTGCGCCCTTTCATTTCAGTTGCAATCCCAACCTTTCGCCGACCGGACACGATCCGTCGGGCAATGGATAGCATTCTGAGTCAGAATTTTTCCAGTTGGGAGTTGGTCGTCAGCGACGACGAGGGCCGGGACGGACCGACCTGGGCAATCGTGGCCGAGTATGCGCGGACCGAGCCTCGCATCCGAATTGTCGAAAACTGCCGGGGCCGCGGTCAGGTAGAGAATACCAACAATGCCATGCTCGCTTGCGCCGGAAAATGGATCAAGCTGCTCCATGACGATGACTGGCTCGCCCCGGGCGCACTCAAGACCTTTGCCGAGGTTTCCACCAAGCATCCCTCAGCTGCATTCATGACCTGTGCAGCCAATATAATTGAGGACGATCGGATGAAATTCCGATTGCCACCGCAGGGGCGGCAACGAATTTCCGTCTACTCAAGCCAGCAATGCCTGACGGACCTCTATCTGGTCCGCACGACGCGGAGCCTTGGGATCATCCCATCGACGCTTTTGATCAACCGCGACGTCATTCACGCGGGTTGCCTGATGCGCGCCCATAATTCAATCCCAGCTGGAGTCGACCAGCTGTTCTTTGTCGATCTGGCCTGCCACGGAGACATGGTCGCGATAAACGATGGCTTGATCTTCTACGACGCGACGAACCACCCGAGCATCACTACAACCAAGAGTTTCGATGAGGTCGATCAGGTAACGCTTGCCGTCAAAGAGCTTAACTGGAACCTCATCGAGGATCGTAAACATCTTCCCTGCCCTGAGACTCTGTTACGGGCGCTGCGGGTTGCTCGTCTTCCCAGCAGATTCCACCAGCAACCCTGGCGGGCGACGATCCGAGATGCGATGCAAATTCTTCGCCCGTCAGTTATGAAAATAGCGAGCCAGCACATTCTTACTTACGTGTTCGCGATCCGCCCGAGACTGGGTCGATTGCGTAGCCTGAGACGATTTAGCTTCTGAGCATGGCGGCATCGTCGAGCGCGACGGCGGGCGGGCTGGGGCGCATCATATACCGTCGAAGGCGGCTTTCCTTCGGTCTGGCCTTTAGGGGTAAGCGAGATGACCATTTGTCCGGCGTGTGCCAGTGTATCAACCGCGAAATTGTTCGAAGTGACAGCAGATGAGGCCTCTCGACATTTCATCAATCCGCGTCAGGACCCCGATCGCTCTCGAAAATTAACAAGCCACCTGTCGGATCTCTGGGGCAGCAACACATGCGATATCCGCAAATGCGCAGATTGCGGATTCGGTTTTGCAGATCCCTTCGTCGCTGGCGGCGTTGAATTTTATAACTTAGCCTGGGCGTACCCTTCCTATCCGACCATGAAATGGGAATATTCAAGGACTATCGAAGAGCTCGCGGGCCTGAAGACTGGCGGAAAAACTGCCCTCGAAGTGGGGTCTGGGTTCGGATATTTTCTCGATCGCATCAAGAATAAATTCTTCCATGTTTCCGACATCTCTGCGGTCGACTACAACGAAACGGCGAGGTCTGTACTGGCGTCGAAAGGCTTTAAGACCTATTCAGGCGATTTTCGGATGAACAGCTTCGATTCTATGAAAGAGTCCTTCGACTTTATTTTCATGTTTCAAGTCTTCGAGCATATGGACCAAGTGGACGACGTTTTTGCTCGATTGAAATATCTTCTGAAGGCGCAAGGATCTGCCTTTATCGCCGTGCCAAATGAAAACAGAACTTACTACATGGAGTCCCATGGCTCGCTCATAGACATGCCACCAAACCACATCGGCCGATGGACGAAAGAAGCCTTCGATGCCATATGTCAGCGGCACGGCTTGCAATTGAGCAAGTGCGAGCGGGAGCCGTTCAATCTCGCCAAATTCCTGAAACAAGACATCGTCCACAGCTTTTTCCGAAAGGGAGAGAAACCAGGTAGCGTGAGTGAGTTCGTGCGCGCCCTGCCGCGAAGCAAAGCGCAACGGATTGCGCAAGGTTTGACTGCCCTTGCGATTTCACCATCGCGGTTGCCGGCATGGGCATACGCGGTCAGGAATGCATCGACGATGGGGGGGAGCGCACTCTGGGCAAAGATCGACAAAGTCTCGTCACCTGCGCTACGGATTCATCGCCAAGCCAAGCAGCGATGAGCGGGTCCGCGTGAAGGGTGATTTCGACACCACTAGGCGCGCGGTGAACGCCAAGCAGACGAAGGACGGCGTCAGGCGCGTTGCCTCAGATGGGGTCCGGAATTCATGAATGCCCGTCCGGCGGCTCCTGGCCGTAGGTTCCGTTGTGACACTTCGGACCCACGCTCCGGATGGATCTCTCCGCGACAACCCCAGCTACTGCCGGATGGCCCGCGCCCAGCAGCCGATCGGCGCAGCGCCTAGCGCGGTGATTTTCAACCAAGCGGGAAGTGCGCAACAACAAGAGCCGCGCTCGTCATGTCCTCTCCAGCAAGAGGTCAGCGCTGTCCCCGAACCGGTAACCAGCGTGCTTCCTGAGATTAACCTTCGTGAGAACGCTTGCGACGGGGACCGAAGCTGGTGCATCGCCCGCAAGCAGGTCCAAAACGCCTCGCGCGATGCTGCGTCGCGTTTTCGCCCAGCGAACGGCGAAAAGAACTACGTCACCCCAGCCTGTCAGGAGCCTGGCCTCTGGTCCCTCAAGCCCCAGCGGTCCATTTATGATGACGACCCGATAGATCGAGTGCAGTTCATCTTTGAAAGGGGAGCCGTCGACACTGGACAGCAAGGGCAGCAGATCCTCCGACGGTGCGAGCGCCATGAAGTCGATCCCGATCGCCGACATTCCTGCTATCGCATCGTGCAGTGCACAACGGTCACTCACATAGTCTCCGAAAAAATTGTGCGGCTTACGTGCGCTGAATTCCTTCACAAACTCGCCCGTAAGGCGGTGGTCCGTGCGGTCCAGATCAATGAAGAGTACTCGCCCTCCAAGTCTGGTGGCCGCCAAGGCCATGCTCCATGCGAGCTCGGTCTTGCCATCATCCTCACCGCAGGATGTTATCAAGATTATGTTCGAGTAATCCCTTGCCTGTTGGGGCGCCGCGGCGACAAGCAGGGACGTCACGGCGCGGCTGTATCTGCACCCCTGCTGGCCTGAAACCAGCTGCTGCAGTCGCTTCGCGTGCGTTGTGGGAGCCTGGGGTATTAGCCCGAGGCACGGAACCTTGAGCGCTGCTTCAGCTTCGGCCTCTCCGCGCAAAGTGCGATCGAAGCGTTGGCGGACAAGTATGAAAATCCCTCCAATCAGGCCAAACACGACCATGCCAGGCGGAATAAGAAAAATTGGCGAAAGAGTCGTTGGATTGGTAGGGGGCCACGCCGCTGAGAGAAGCCTGACTCCGGGGGATGGACTTGCAATACGCCGCATCAAGTCCTGTTGCCGGGTCAAAAGGTCGTTGTAGCGCTGCGTCAGGATGCTGACCTGCGGCTCGAGAGCACGCAGTCCGGAAAGCCGGCCGGCTGTATCGGCCACAACCGCATCTAGGACATCCTTACGCTTTTGCAGCGCCGCAATCTGGGAGCGATAGATGTTTGCCTCAGCAGCGACGCGGGCGATTTCTTGTTCGATCTCACGATCGATCGCATTTGTGACATTCTCATCTGCCGTGCCGTTGGCCTGGCCTGCCAAGAGATCGGCCAGCAAGGGTGATTCGATGGCTTCGGCTACCGAGGCAACGGGCGCGCCCCCCTTTCGCAAGTCCTGAATGTGTTGGAGTCGAGATTCCGTTGCGGAGAGGTCCGCTTTCGACAAGGAAATTTGCTGAGTGAGTTCGGCTGTCTCCTTGGCAGCATTGTCCGCCGCACCTTGATCGACCGCGCCATGGCTCAACCGATATCTCTCCAGACGATCGGTCGCTTCTGCCAGACTGCTTTGTATAGTCGGCAGCCCGGAGACTATCGAGTCGAGTTCCAGCCTGTCCGACGCTTGGCTTTTCCTTGCCAGATCGCCAATATACACTTCGACGAACGTGTTGGCGATCAGAGCGGCTCGCGCCGGATCGTGATCTGTGAAGCCGACACTGATAACTCTCGATCGCAGCTCCTGGCCGATCCTCATACCTTCACGCAGCACCTTGAGTTCAGCCGCATCTGGCTCCGCCGGCGTGCTTCGCGGCCAAATTTTGGCCAGCAAATCGGCTGGAACCGAGCGCAAATTCAGCGGCTCGACGCCAACAAGCTTCGGAGGATGGTTTCCGGTTCGAGCACCAGCCTGTTTAGCACCATTGGCAGCATCCGTTTTGCGCAGCGCTGCCACTACGCTTCGCAGGTGGCTTTGCGATGAGAGCATGGTGATATGGTCGTCAATGCTGGAATCCAGCTGATCCTGAGCAGAGATCAAGCCGCCGGCAGGGGCTGCTCTACTAGGTGCGTCGACGATTACCTGCGTGGTGGCCTCGTATAGGGCAGGCCGTGCAAGCCCTCCAAGCGCGGCCAAGACACCGCCTGCGACGACCATGGCCAGGAGGAACCACTTTTTTCTTGAGAGGGTAACGAGGAGCTGATGGAGCGGGGTTTGCGTGTCCATCTGCTCACGCAACGGCCGTTTCATGCGCGGAGTGATTTCGCGCGCAGGCAAGTGCATTTCGGTAACGTGCGGAAGGTGGATGCGGCTAACTATGGACCCTTCCATCTTAATCTCCTGTAAGTTCGGGCACGCGAGAACCCGTTGCTGGCGGCGATGGCCGCCTTGCCTCGTTGTGCCAGGCCTGGAACATCAAAGCCGGCCACAATTCGCGAGAATGGTCGTGCCTGCCATCGACGTGACCGCGCCAGCACGCATCCACCTTCGCAAGGTCGAAAATTCCGTCTCCGGAGATGCGCATATCGGCGACAAGATCGTTTGCCCAACTGAGCAGCGGGCCCCTCAGCCAGACTGCTATAGGAACATCGAAACCTTGCTTTGGCCGCTCGATCAGTCGCTGCGGAACGTACCGGCGCAACAACTGACGAAGGATCCACTTACCTTTGCCATTACGAACCTTGGTATTCGTCGGCAGGCGCCAGGCGAATTCGACAACCCGATGATCGAGTAGCGGGCACCGCCCCTCGAGGCTGTTGGCCATGCTGGCGCGGTCCAGCTTCACCAATATATCGCCGGGCAGGTAGCCGTCCATATCGTCATACAAAAGACGGGACAGCAGCCCATCAAGCCGGTGCTCGACGTGGATTGATGAGGGGGGCTGGTGCAGGCTGAGGTTCTCCGTCGACGATCTCGTCAGTCGCCGAAACAACTCGTCCTCATCGGCTGCAGCGAGTAGCTGAGCGAGGCGATCCAGCCGGTCGCCCCGCAGCGCATGCCGTGCACCCTCCGAAAGCGGCAGCTTCCCGACGAGATCGTGACGGGCTGCACGGGCCAGTAACCCAGTGCCTGCCGCGAGCGCCCGACGCAGTGCCGACGGCAGAGTATGCTGTCGTCGCAGGCGGGCAGCCATGAAGTGGCGGGCGTAGCCGGCGAAGCATTCGTCGCCACCGTCACCCGACAGAGCCACCGTAACGTGCCGGCGGGCGAGCCGCGCCACCAGCAGAGTTGGTATCTGCGATTCGTCAGCGAAAGGCTCGTCCCAGATCTGCGGCAATTCTGGAATGACTTCGCGCGCTACGGCAGCCGAAAGGTGGAGTTCGGTATGGTCGGTGCCCAGATGCCGCGCGACTTCCGCCGCGTGGGGAGCCTCATCGAACCCGCCCTCTCCGAAAGCGATCGTGAACGTGCGCACCGGCTTGTCCGATTGAGCCTGCATCAGGGCTACAACCGTCGAGCTGTCTATTCCGCCCGACAGGAAGGCCCCGAGCGGAACGTCAGCGATCATGCGCTCCCGAACGGCAAGTCGAAGCAGGCCATCCAGTTCAGTGGTAAGTTCTTCGTCACTGCCGACGACCTGCTCCGCCCGCCCTTTGGCGGCGGTTTCGGCTAGCGACCACCAGTATCGAATACGATGCGCTAGCGAGGCGGCACTTCGCGACGCGGCGAAGTCAGCTGCCGTCACCGACAGGACCGAACCCGGCGGTAATTTGAACACGCCTCGCCAGATGCAGCTGTCATCCGGTACCCATCCGTTCGAAAGCATCGCCGCGGCCGCATTGATATCGAGCTCCTGACAAAAACCTGGAAAACGGGTGATCGCCTTCAACTCAGAGGCAAAAACAAGCGCATCACGTGTTGAGGCGACATAAAGCGGCTTTTTGCCCATTCGGTCGCGGGCGAGATGGAGCGTCCTCGTCTTCAGATCCCATAGTCCTAGCGCGAACATGCCGGCGAAGCGTGTGAGTGCTTTTTCGAGGCCCCAATTCTCAATAGCGGCAAGCATGACCTCGGTATCGCTGGTGCCCCTGAAATGACGACCTGTACTTTCCAGTTCGCAGCGCAGATCGCGGAAATTGTATATTTCGCCGTTAAACGTAATGACGTATCTGCCGCTTTCGGAATGCATTGGCTGGCAGCCCGCCTCCGACAGATCAACAATGGCCAAACGCCTGTGACCGAAGGCAAGCCCGGCTTCGCTATGTATCCAGAATGCCTCGCCATCCGGTCCGCGGTGACGAAGCGCGGCCGTCATTTGCTCTATTGCCTTGAGCGGCTTCGTGTCGGCTGAATCGGGGGCAAGAAGAATTCCGGCAATACCACACATGCCATTAACCCGGATTGTTGGAGATTGCAGAAACTGCTTTCGGAGCACCGGCGACAAGGCAGATGGTCAGCGCAAACCACACGATCGGGTGACGGATGATCAGGTGCGGCATTCCGAAAATAGCGATTGACACCACGAGCGCTAACAGCGCGTCGAGCTTCGCACGCCATACCGACACGATGGCGGCGCTGACGATCCAGACCAGCGCCAGAACCGCAATAAGTCCACCTTGAGTGTACAGGTCGAGGATCGTGTTGTGAGCCTCGAAGGGTCGTTCCAGAAATTGCGATTCGAACACTGATGGGCGCTCGAGATGCGGACCTGGACCAAGGCCCAACGACCCGGATTCCGCGCCCTTCTCTATTGCTTCGTCCCAGAGATGCACGCGGAGTGCGGCGGTTTCGGCAGTGGCCTCGCCGCCCTTGTCCTTGGTCAGGCCCTTGGCGAAGTTTTCGAGGACGCTCGCCTCCGTCACGGCGTAGGGGGTTATCGCGATCGCCAACGGAAGGATACCGACGAGCAACAGGAGGACGGCTTGCCGTGAAAAGCTGCCCCTGTTGCCACCGGTCTTGAGCCATGTCCTGATCCGCAGCCCGAGGAACGTCAGGCAGGTCAGGATACTGGTATACAAATAGGTATCGCTCTTTGTCAGCCTCCCGACATAGAAGGTTAGGAACAAGCTGGCGATCCCAAGAAACCTGCCCCATCGATTGCTGGTGGTGGTCGCAAGATGCAAGGCTAGCGGGCCAAAGATTGCGCAGTAGAGCGCGAGCTGATTTGGATTGTGCGACCAGCCGCGAAAGCGGTCCCAGTACCAGGGATCGACGCCAGCTCGGGGGATCCAGCCCCAGCCCTGTCCCAGCTGAATGGCAAGGGCCATATTCGCGATACCCACGACCCACCAGCCAGTACGACGGAGATGGCGGTCGGCGTCGGGTTCTGCAGCGGCAAGGCAGGTGACGCTGACCAACAGCAGGTAGGCCATCGTATCGTGCATCAGGCCCGTCAGGTATAGAACTGTGGTCAGATAGCCGACAACGGTGCCGACCCCCAGAGCCAGCGCCATGATCGTCCAGTAACTTGCAAGGAGTGTCAGCGCCGGCCTGGTCTCCAGGCGACCGCCGGCAAGGACGCGCGCGATCGACAGCATGATCCAAAGCACGAGGAACAGTTCGCCAATCCCCAAGGGCGACCCGGGAATGTCGAGTTGCTCCGCATAGGTCGTTGCGAGCCCGCAGGCCAGGATCGCGTCCCGGATCATCGGCGCACATCCAATCTACCGCTGACAGCATCGTCTCTAATTAAGATCGGATACGCCGGTCGGGCGAGGCCACCGTGGGATTTGGCGCCAAGGATATTTTCGTACAGATCGCAATACTGAGCGACCACCCGCGGCAGCGCGAACTGCTCACGGACGAGTTCGACAGAACGACCGCCCATGATTTTTCCGTGACTGCGGTCGGACAGGATGTCGACTATTCGAGATGCAAGGCCATCGGCGTCGTAGGGTTGGACTAGGTAGCCGTTCCATCCATCCTCGACCACCTCATTGCAGCCGGGCATCTTTGAGGCGACCATGGGCAATCCCGCCAGCCCTGCCTCAAGCAGGACGCGCGGGATTCCTTCTCGATATTGTGTGGGGAAGGCGAACACGTCGGCCATGCCAAGAAGGGCTGGAACATCGCGTCGTGGGCCTAGCGCGATGATATGAGGAGCGTGTCTATCGATTTCCGACTTGTCGACTGCAAATGGACCTTCGGACTCCCAAGGGCCGACAAGCACGAAACGCGCATTAGGCCTTTTAGAAAGGACGCGGGGGACTGCTTGGAGCAGCGTCGGGATGCCCTTCTGGCGGGTTAGCCGGCCCACAAAAATTACGATCTCTGCTGACTGGAGCCCGAGTTCCTGGCGCATTTTCGCCGCCGGCGGAGCAAGATGCCTCGCCATAGCGAACGCATCGACATCGATGCCAGAACTGCGGATCACTCTTCCGCTGCCAGGTTCAATCAATCGAAAGCGCTTGAAGAAAGCCTCATCGTCCCGATTCTGAAATACCGTCGCTGCCGTCCAGAAGGAGGCAAGCCATTGTAGTCCGCAAAAAATTGGACGTAAGGCCAGAGCCCGCGGTTCCAACGATGAGAATGTCCAGCCCAGGCCGTTGATCGTGCGCACGACCGGGACCGTTCCGCGCACCGAAATGGGTGTCAGCAGGTTAGGCTTGGTATCGAAGCTTTGGACGATGTCAGGCCGGAGTTCCGCAAGCAATTTCCGAATCGCTCTTACAGCGGTCCACTCGCCAGTGCCGCTGGCAAATCGGTCGAAACCGTAGCGGCGATGCGGAATGCCATGCCGCAAAAACGCAGCCTCATCGCCGGTTGAAACTGCCGTGACCCGGAAGCCGCTTTCGCGCAGCGACATTAGGAACGGAATTCTCAGGGCGTGATCTTCGCCTCCCACACAAACGAGATGCGGATTCATCCCGAAGCTCCCGTCCGTGCGCCGTGTTCCGGTCGCGTGAAGTAACTGCCTTTCGCATCTGCTTTCATGGTTTTGCTTCGTTACTTCTGTGCGCGTGAAAGGATACGGTAGGAGGAGGCTTGCATACTGTCCTCGTCTGTTTGAATGAGGCAAACTGCATGGGGATCACGGCCTTACGGGTATCGCGAACCGCCTCGACGGCATCTGGTGGTGCATAGGAACGGGTACGGTGATGAATTGCGCCTCGAACACTAGGGGTTCGGCCAAGCCGGACTTGCAACTGATAAGGCAACCGAAGAAAGCGCTTCCGACAGTCGAGCGTTGTACGGCTGCTCTACGCTGGGCGCGTCGGATTCCTAAGCTCCCGGTCCGGGTTCGCGCCTCAGCTTGACCCGCTTGTGCTCCCAGGCATGATAGTCGACCCCTCAGCCACAACTCCTGGCGCAACCTGCCTCCTTGCGACCAGCGGATAAGCCGATTCGGACCGTTCCGACGCCGGCGACCTGATCTGCCGACCGATTTCACGCGACGAACGCGCGGACACCTACGAATTATCCACAACTAATTGGTTGCGGGATTGAGACTGTGGAGGGGTCTGGCTCTTAGGTGAACGTCTGCCTGATCTCTCAATGCGCGGGTGAACAGTTAGATAGAAACATAATTTACAAGTTTATTTCAGCGATCTGCAAGATACGCTCTAGATATTAAACTACCTGTCTTTCAATCTAACCAGATGGGCTGGATAAAACACGGCACTTTGATGGGATCATATTCTTGTTACTTATTTATTATGTCCATGGAAGTTACTCCTTCCGTGCAGCATTCCTATTGGCGATCAACCATTCTATCAGAGCCTGCAGGTATGTGATTTGGCGCTAATATACACCCTCTAGTAGGCAGACATCCGCGGGGCGCTATCGAATCAAAATGAGGGATTATGGATGGCAACTCTGCACTATGCATCGGGTGGATCCGCCACCGAAATCGCAACCGCCGGCTTCAATCTGGCTGACGTTCAGTATGTTTCGCTGGTCGACGCATTGCCTGACGGCATGAAAG
>NZ_JAMYNL010000027.1:0-59148 GCF_040319065.1 Mesorhizobium sp. M0968 | reverse complement strand
TGCAAATCCAGTATCATCATCATCTCCCCGATCTTGATCACCGAATCCCTCTCCCGACCATCAGGAGAAGCATCAACGATCACGCTGCCACCGGTCTCCCGGAGCGCGCTCCGGAAGACCGGCGACAGCGCTATACTGGGGAAGATTCAAACGGCATTTCTGGGGAATATTGAGCCGGCACCGACAAAATGACGTGGGTTCACCGACTAGTGGCCGAGTTAATGCTCGCCGATCGGCGTTTCTGTTTTCGGCTGACCATCAGCGACTTCGCCGAGCCTATCGTAAGCGTGAAGCTCACCCCATCTGGCGCGACAGGAGATGATGGGCGAGAGATGATGACACTGAAGGAGCCGAGGAGCTTGCTGTGTCAATTTCTATGTCTGCGCCTATGCCTGATGATAGAAGTTTCCATGTCCTTGAAGCGGTTGCGAACCGAGTGCATCAAACGGGGCAATCGCAACGGAACGCCCGCCTTCCACGCATGCACCTGACCCTCAAGCTGGAGACCACCAAACCGGCCGCGCCAACTTAGGCGCTCGGCCTGCTTGGCCCGCTGCAGTTCGCCTATCTGGTGATCGTGCTTGACGCCTTCAGCCGCAAGATCATCGGCTGCTCAATGGCAACCCATCTCAAGTCGGAGCTGGCGATCGCTGCGCTCGACCAAGCGGTGCGATGGCTGGGGCGCCAGGATTCGAACCTGGGAATGTCGGTACCAAAAACCGATGCCTTACCACTTGGCGACGCCCCAACAGCCGAGAGGTTCCCGCCGCGCGCGGCCTTATAAGACGGGCCGAGGGAAAGCTCAACTGCGAAGATGAGAATTGTCGTAAGCACACGAGTTGTCCGGATTCCTAAGAAACAGCCGCAGCAGGGGTGGGCTCCATCCTCTGCAGTGCATATCCAAGCGATTTGGCACGACGCCGGACTTTGCTGAGAACCCGCTGCCGGTAGCATCCTTCGTAATAAGAGGCTCCTGGGTCAGCGTAGTCCATGCGATGGCGAAGGGCGTTGTAGATGAGAACGGCGATCTTGCGCGCCGTCGCGGTGACAGCCTTGGCCTTGCCAATGGAGGCCAAGCGGCGATAGAAGGCGCCCAACGCTGTCTGAGTGCGCCCCACCGCCGTCGCCGCCAGCCGCATCAGGGCCGCCACTCGACTGCAGGAGCGGCGCGTGCGTGAGGACAGCACCTCGCCCCGGAGATCTTGTTGCGCGGCGCTAGGCTCACCCAGGAGGTGAAGTGCTTGGAGGTCGGCCAGGCGAGAGATCCGTCCGCACTCGCTGATCAGCTTGAGCGCCAGGTACGGCCCGATCCCATGAATGTGTGTAAGATCGACGCCAAGGATCGCATGCAGGGCCTCGCCCACTGGAACCCCCGGCTCACAGGCCTGTGGCCGCTTATAGCGGGGAGGCGGTAGCGCCGCTGGCGGCGCCGGATGGGCGTCCTTCATGCGTTCCAAACCACTGCGATCCGCTCATCGCACGCGGCCACCTTGACTTGGTATCTTCACGGGCCGCGCCGCATCGCTCGATACATGCCCGACGGCACCGCAATCCAAGAGACCTGCCGCGACAGGCAAGCCGCGTGAACCGCTTCGACGCAAAACAGAAGCGGACAACTGATGTGCTACCAAACGGACAACTTGATTTTCTACGACACGGCGAAGATGAGAACCGGTCACTTTGATCTACCAGTTTCGTTCGCGATCGTAGCGTCGGAGCCGGAGTTGGAGACTATTCGCTCCAGACCGCCATTTCATTGCCGGCAGGATCGAGAATGGAACCACTGCCGCCGGGGAACGAAAAGATCGGCTTGACGATCGTGCCGCCGGAATTTTCGACGGCGTTCAATGTTCTCTCCAGGTCTTCGGAATGGAGAACGGGCAGCGGCTTGGCAGGCGCATCTTCGGCATCCGCCTGAAAGCCTCCGTCTAGCCCTTCGGCGAAGGCTGAATAGGTCGGCCCGCAATTGGTGAACGACGACGAGAAGGCGGCGCTGTAGAAGGCCTTCACCCTATCCAGCTTCCGCCGGTCGCCGGCATTTCCAGATAATCGAGTTTCCCGGTCACTCCCATGGTTCTGCCTCTTGTTCTCTGAATGTTCTACAGCGGAAGCGCTCAAAACGCCAGTGTTATCGACTTCGGTTTTCCTTAATCGATTGTAGAGGCTGGCGGGCCTTGCCGAAGCCTTGCCTTTCGCACTGCAGCATCATATCGCTCGATTTGCCAGCCTTTCCAACCTCCTGCAACCGGGGAGTAAGCATGCCCAAATGGGTCTACACCTTCGGCGACGGCGCCGCGGAGGGCCGTGCCGGCGACCGCAATCTGCTCGGTGGCAAGGGCGCCAACCTGGCCGAAATGTGCAGCCTGGGCCTGCCGGTGCCGCCAGGCTTCACCATCACCACCGAGGTCTGCAACGCCTACTACGCCAACGGCCGCGCGTATCCGGCCTCGCTGGAAGCGGATGTCGCGGTCGCCCTCGATCATATCGGCCGGCTGACCGGGCGGCGTTTCGGCGATCCGTCGAAACTGCTTTTGGTGTCGGTGCGCTCCGGTGCCCGCGCCTCCATGCCCGGCATGATGGACACCGTGCTCAATCTCGGCCTCAACGACGAGACGGTCGAAGCCTTGGCCGCGGATTCAGGCGATGCGCGCTTTGCCTATGACAGCTACCGCCGATTCATCCAGATGTATTCCGATGTCGTCATGGGCCTCGACCATGAGGTCTTCGAGGAAATCCTCGAAGACCAGAAGGGCGGCCTCGGCCATGATCTCGACACCGAGCTGACAGCCATCGAATGGCAAGGCGTGATCGCGCTCTACAAGGCCAAGGTCGAGGAGGAGCTCGGCAAGCCGTTTCCTCAGGATCCGAGCGAGCAGCTCTGGGGCGCCATCGGCGCGGTGTTTTCCAGTTGGATGAACAACCGCGCCATCACCTACCGCCGCCTGCACGACATTCCCGAAAGCTGGGGCACGGCGGTCAATGTCCAGGCCATGGTCTTCGGCAATATGGGCGACACCTCGGCCACCGGCGTCGCCTTCACCCGCAATCCGTCGACCGGCGAAAAGCAGCTTTATGGCGAGTTCCTGGTCAACGCCCAGGGCGAGGATGTCGTTGCCGGCATCCGCACGCCGCAGAACATCACCGAGGCGGCGCGCATTGCCGCCGGCTCCGACAAGCCGTCGCTGCAGAAGCTGATGCCTGACGCCTTCCAGGCTTTCGTCAGCATCTCCGACCGCCTGGAAAAGCACTACCGCGACATGCAGGATCTCGAATTCACCATCGAGCGCGGCAAATTGTGGATGCTGCAGACCAGGTCAGGCAAGCGCACCGCCAAGGCGGCGCTGAAGATTGCCGTCGACATGGCCAGGGACGGATTGATTTCGAAGGAGGAGGCCGTCGCTCGCATCGATCCGGCCTCGCTCGATCAGTTGCTGCATCCGACGATTGATCCGAAGGCGGCACGCGACATCATCGGCGTCGGCCTGCCGGCTTCGCCGGGTGCTGCCACCGGCGAGATCGTCTTTTCCTCCAATGACGCCGAGGAGGCGAAGGCGCAAGGCCGCAAGGCGATCCTGGTCCGCATCGAGACCAGCCCCGAAGACATCCACGGCATGCATGCGGCCGAAGGCATCCTGACGACGCGCGGCGGCATGACCAGCCACGCTGCCGTGGTGGCGCGCGGCATGGGCAAGCCTTGCGTTTCGGGCGCCGGCTCGCTGCGCGTCGACTACAAAGCCGGCACGCTGATGGCGATGGGCGCGACCTTCCGCAAGGGCGATATCATCACCATTGACGGCGGCAACGGCCAGGTGCTGAAAGGCGCGGTACCGATGCTGCAGCCGGAACTCTCGGGCGATTTCGCCGCCATCATGGAATGGGCCGACGGCGCGCGCCGCATGAAGGTGCGCACCAATGCCGAGACGCCGCTGGATGCGCGCATGGCGCGGTCCTTCGGCGCCGAAGGCATCGGTCTTTGCCGCACCGAGCACATGTTCTTCGACGGCGACCGCATCGTTGCGATGCGCGAGATGATCCTGGCCGATACGGAAAAGGACCGACGAACGGCGCTGGCCAAGCTGTTGCCGATGCAGCGCTCGGATTTCCTCGAGCTGTTCGAGATCATGGCCGGGCTGCCGGTGACGATCCGCCTGCTCGATCCGCCGCTGCACGAATTCCTGCCCAAGACCGAGGAGGAGGTGGCCGAGGTCGCCGCCGCCATGAATGTGTCGCCGGACAAGCTCAGGCGGCGCACCGAAGCGTTGCACGAGTTTAATCCGATGCTCGGCCACCGCGGCTGTCGGCTTGCCATCTCATATCCCGAAATCGCCGAGATGCAGGCACGAGCCATTTTCGAGGCGGCCGTGGAGGCCGGCAGGAAGGCCGGCGCGCTGGTGGTCCCCGAAATCATGGTGCCGCTGGTCGGGCTGGTTAAAGAGCTCGACTTCGTCAAGGCGCGCATCGACGCCGTCGCCAAAAGCGTGATGGAGGAAACCGGCGTCAAGATCACCTATCTTACCGGCACGATGATCGAACTGCCGCGTGCCGCGATCCGCGCCCAAATCATCGCCGAGGCGGCCGAATTCTTCTCCTTCGGCACCAACGATTTGACCCAGACCACGTTCGGTATCTCGCGCGACGACGCGGCCTCGTTCCTCGAGACCTACCGGCAAAAAGGCATCATCGAGCAGGATCCGTTCGTGTCGCTCGACATAGAGGGTGTCGGCGAGCTGGTGCGGATGGCGGCCGAAAAGGGCAGGGCGACGCGGCCCGACATCAAGCTCGGTATTTGCGGCGAGCATGGCGGCGACCCGGCCTCGATCCATTTCTGCGAAAAGGTCGGCCTCGACTACGTCTCGTGCTCACCATACCGGGTGCCGATCGCCAGGCTGGCCGCCGCGCAAGCGGCGGTGCAGGCTGCAAAGAACGGCCGCGGATAGGAGTTGGAGTCCACCGGCATCTGACCTTACCGATTTGTAACCGAATTCACGCGAACGTGCGTCTGTCGGCTCCAAATCCCGACATCGTTTCTGCCCAGTTTCCGGCCCCCGAACCCGCCCCGGTGCCAGAAACAGATGTTGCAGAACCCGCCCACGCACGTCCGCTCGATTCTCATCCTCCAGACGAAATTCATCGGCGATCTTGTCCTCGCTTCTGCGCTCGCCAGAAACCTGCGCCTCCAATATCCAAAGGCCAGGATCGTGTTCCTTTGCGAGGCGAACTTTGCCAGTTTCCTGTTGGCTCATGGCATCGCCTCGGACGTGGTGTCGTTCCGACGCGTACGCATGCGTGGCACCCCTGTGCAGCGTGGTCGCGAGCTTTACGCGATGGTGCGCGCTCTGCGCCGGTTCCGGTTTGACCTGACCATCGACCTGGCCGATTCCAAAACCTCACGCATCATCGTCAGGCTCGTCAACGCCAAGACCCGCGTCGGATATGATCCTCCGAAAAACCGTTGCGCTGGCTGGAACGCCAGCCCGCCAACGTCCTGGCCAACCGTTTGGCTTTGGTGGTCAGCATTATCTTCACCGCTATCTTTCGCCGCTTGAGGCGCTTGGCGTGGAGTTGCGTGCGGAGGTCCCAACGATTCAGCCACTGCCGCTGGAGACCGCTAAGGCATTGGCGCTTCTCGAGCGGCATCATCTTCGGCGTAACGCCTTCATAGCCGTTCATGCGGGAGCGAGCTTCCGGGGGCGCCAATGGCAGCCGGAACGTTTTGCGTTGGCGATCGACGAGATCTCGCGGCAGATCGGGTTGGACTTCCTGCTTGTGGGAGGCCCCGACGAACGGGCATCTGCCGAGCGCATCATGGCCAAGGCCGCTTCGCCGGTCGTCAACGTGGTCGGGGCGCTGTCGCTTGCAACGCTGCTGGCGGTCCTCGGGCCAGGCACGCCTGTTTCTCGGCAACGAGAGTGGTCCGATGCACATGGCCGCCGCCGCCGGAACGCCGGTTGTTGGCCTCTTCGGCCTGACCGACCCGGCCGTGTGGGGTCCTCTCGGCGCGGCCAATGTTACGCTGCGGCCCTCCATGCCTTGCGAGTGCATAGCCAGAGACCTGTGCCGCCGGCCCGATCCGAGCAAAGCTTGCTGCGTCTGGCGGCTAGAGGTCAAAGCAGTGGTCGACGCGGTGCGCGCGATCCTTTCACGTAAGGTTAAGGACGTGGAGCACGCATTGTGACCTCGCGCTTGCCAAAGGCCAAGCCGGCGGTCAAATTGCCGCTGCCGACGCTTTTGCAGGGGCATCGTCCCGATTTCCGCCTTGATGCCGGTCTTGGGGTCGCCGCTTCAACTTTGATCCGGCCGACCTGGAAATAATCGATGCGCCTGTTCCAAAAGTATTTTTGCGCCATTGCGATATCGCTGTGGGCTGTCTCTCCTGGCAACGCCCGGTTGCTCGTCGCACCGACGCTGCACATCAAGGCCGAGGCGGACGGCGGCCGCGTCGCGCTGACGCTCGATGCGTGCGGCGGAAGGACCGACACAAGGATTCTCTCGGCGCTGGTGGAAAACAAGATTCCTGCCACCATTTTCGTCACCGGTATCTGGCTGAAGCACAACGCCGCCGCCATCGAGATCATGCGGGCGCATCCAGAACTGTTTGAGTTGGAAAACCATGGCGGCCGCCATGTCCCGGCTGTCGACACGCCGCAAAAGATCTACGGCATTCGCAGTGCCGGCAGCCCGGAGGCCGTGCTGGCCGAGGTCGAATCGGGTGCTGCCGCTCTTGCCGTGACCGGCGAACCGGCGCCGAAATGGTTTCGCGGCGCGACCGCCGAATACAGCCCGTCGGCAATCGCGATGATACGCAAGCTTGGTTTCAAGATCGCCGGATTCTCGATCAATGGCGACGGCGGCTCATTGCTCGGCGCAAAAGAGACCGCCCGGCGCATTGCCGCGGCGAAGGACGGCGACGTCATCATCGCTCACATCAACCAGCCGACCCATGCGGCCGGCGAAGGCGTGGTGCAGGGACTTCTGGCGCTGAAGGCCAAGGGCCTCACCTTCGTGCGTCTCGACGATGCCGACGGCGTCGGCGATGAAGGCACCACCGACTGATCAGTCGGGCGTGGCCTTGATCGTCACCTTGTTTGGATAGAACGCGCCGTGGTCGCGGATATCGGCCACCTCGTCGAACGGCCGTTCATAGGCCCACATCGCATCCTTGCCTGCATCGCCGAAGGGCAGCACGCTCCAATAGCTGGCATCGCCCTTATAGGGGCAATGGGTCGAGTGTTCGGTCTTGCCAAGCTGTTTGAAGCAGATGTCGCCGAACGGAATGTAGAAAACAGGCGGATAGGGAGGTTCGGTCAGCACCTTGACCTTGCTGGACGAGGCGATGACGGTATCGCCGGCGCGCACCGTCACGGTGCCCCTGTAAGGCTCGACGGTGATCACCTTGTCCGGATTGCGTTGAAAGCCGGGTGAGGGGTTTGCGATCTGGTCCATATCGGATCTCCTTGCCTCTACCGCAAGATGTGTCTGGCAAGCGCGTTGCGCAAGAGCTGCCTGCCACCAGGCGGGCGTCGTCCGCAGGCGGCAGTCTTGCGCTTTCCTCCGGTATCCCGCCTGGAAATCAGGCGGCGGCCTGGAATGCGTCCATCAGCCCGGCATAGGCGGCGGCAATGCCGGCCACCGGATTGGTGCTTTTCGAGGTGGTCTCGACCTTCAAAGCACCACCGTTGGTCGGCAAGGTGAGCAGCAGGAACTGGCGATTGCCGCCATCGCCGACCGATGCGGCGGCGACGTGCTGGGCTTCGCCCTCGTTCTCGACGCACATCTTGAACAAGAGCGTGCCGCCGACAGCTTCGAGGGCACCGCCGACGACCTCGACGAATTCATCTTCGGAAACGGTTTTGGCGTCAGGCGCCAGATCAGCCTGCGCCACATCGGCTGCAACCCGATCGGCCAGGCTTTCGGCAAGCGTATTTTCCAAGGCTTTGTCGTCGAGCTGCGCGTCCATGCGAACCTCTTTCATTCGCCAATCGCGCCCCGCCATTAATCAAAGTTAACGCCGAGCATGGCCGGATTGTGGCGAATTCGGCCTCATTTTGGTCTATGCACGGCTCCAGCCCAGTCACAGCTGGACAATCGGTCGGTTCGTCCCACAATGGCGCAAAAAATAACGGGAGGAACAAAATGCTCGGGCTGATGCAGAAATGGCCGCTGCTTTGTCACAAGCTGATCGACAACGCCGAGAGGCAGCACGGTAGCCGCGAGATCGTGTCGCGTTCGATCGAGGGGCCGATCGTGCGCAGCACATATGCCGAAATCCATGATCGTGCCCTGAAGGTCGCCGAGCGGCTCGAGCGTGACGGTTTCGGGCTTGGCGACCGCATCGCAACCCTGGCCTGGAACACCGCGCGCCACATCGAGGCCTGGTACGGCATCATGGGTGTCGGCGCCATCTATCACACGCTCAACCCGCGGCTCTTTCCCGAGCAGATCACCTGGATCATGAACAATGCCGGGGACAAGGCGATCTTCGTCGACCTGACCTTCGTGCCGCTGCTCGAAAAGATCGTCGGCGCGGTCAAGTCGCTGAAGCAGGTTATCGTGCTGACCGACAACGCGCATATGCCGGAGACTGCGCTGCCCAATGTGGTTGCGTACGAAGAATGGCTTGCTGAAGCCGACGGCAACTTCGCCTGGAAGACTTTCGACGAAAACACCGCCGCCGGTATGTGCTACACCTCGGGCACCACGGGCGATCCGAAAGGCGTCCTCTACAGCCATCGTTCGAACGTGCTGCACGCCATGATCGAAGCGATGCCCGACGCCATGGGCCTGTCGTCGCGCGATACCGTATTGCCGGTCGTGCCGATGTTTCACGCCAACGCCTGGGGCCTTGCCCAGAGCGCGCCGATGATCGGCGCCAAGCTGGTCATGCCCGGTTGCAAGATGGATGGCGCTTCGATCTATGAGCTGCTCGACACCGAGAAGGTGACCTTCAGCGCCGCCGTGCCGACGGTGTGGATGATGCTCCTCCAGCATCTGGAAGAAACCGGCAAGAAACTGCCCTATCTGCAGAAAGTCGTCATCGGCGGCGCGTCCTGTCCACGCGCGATCACGACGAAGTTCCAGGACAATTACGATGTCCAGGTCGTCCACGCCTGGGGCATGACCGAGATGTCGCCGCTCGGCACGCTGTGCACCTTGAAGCCGGATTACGCCGGGCTGAAGGGCGAGGCTCGCCTCGCCGTCCAGCAGAAGCAGGGCTTTACGCCGTTCGGCATCGAAATGAAGATAACGGATGACGACGATAACGAGCTGCCATGGGACGGCAAGACCTTCGGCCGGCTCAAAGTCCGCGGGCCGGCCGTCGCGCGCGCCTATTATGGCGGCATCGGATCCGAACAGTTTGATGAAGACGGCTGGTTCGATACCGGTGATATCGCGCATATCGACCCCGGCGGCTACATGCAGATCACCGATCGCGCCAAGGACGTAATCAAGTCGGGCGGCGAATGGATCTCGACCATCGAGCTCGAGAACCTCGCTGTCGGCCATCCCGACGTGGCGGAGGCCGCCGCCATCGGCATTCCGCATTCCAAATGGGGCGAGCGGCCTTTGCTCGTGATCGTACGCAAGCCGGGCAGGGAGCCGACCAAGACGGATATTCTCGCTTTCATGGACGGCAAGGTGGCGAAGTGGTGGATGCCGGACGACGTCGCTTTTGTCGGCGAAATCCCACACACGGCTGCCGGCAAGATCCAGAAGATTACCTTGCGCCAGCAATTCCGGGATTATCACCTGCCGACGGATTGACCGGAGATGCGGCGTCTTTGCGCCTTCAAGCCGCCACTGAAAGGCACTATGCCTGTGTTCGAGTTGGGGCAGCGCGGAAAACAATGACGGGAATTCCCGAGCGACAGACGTCGTGGGCTGCCAGCTGGTCGCGGCGCGCCGGCGCGTTTTCGGCAGTCCTGCTGCTGACCGCTCTCATCGGCGATCGCTATGACCTCGTCGAGACCCAAGCTTTCCTATGGGTGCTTGGCATTGTCGCCTTGCTGGCTGCGTTTGCGCTTCTGTTCGCCGGGTTTGCCTTTGCGCGATTGTGGAATTTCGGCGATCGCGGCGGCCGCGACCTGACTGTCGGCGCCTTGCTGGCGGTTCTGGTTCTCATCCCTTACGGCGTTGTGGCCTATTGGGTGGCCACCTATCCGCCGCTACGCGACATCTCGACGGATCTGGACGACCCACCGGTGCTCGATATTTCTACCCGGACAAAGGATATGAACGAGCTTTTGCCGCCGACACCCGGCGAGCAGCGCCTGCAAATCGAAGCTTATCCGCTTGTTACCGGACGCAGCTACACCTTGCCTTTCGATCGCGTTCTGGAGGCGGTCAAAACGGTGCTCGATCGGCGCGGCTGGCAGCTCACGGCGCCGTTTCCAGACGCAGCAGGGCAAAGCGACGTGACGGTCGATGCGCTGGCCAAGAGCTTGCTGCTTGGTCTTCCCGCCGATGTCGCCATCCGCGTGACCGACGATGGCGACGCGGTCACCGTCGATATGCGCTCGGCCTCGCGTTACGGCCGCTATGACCTTGGCGACAATGCAGCGCGCATCATCGATTTCCTTGCCGAGCTCGACCAGGAAGTCGCCGGCCAGGTGGGCGTGGCGCCGGCGGGGTGATACCCGAAGTGTACTACTTTGCCGGCGAATAGATGCCATCGATAGCCGGCTCGCCGTCGGTGTGGACCAGGCCGCGCGCCACCAGATCTTCCAGATGGGCAAGCACCGACAGGCCGGCCGCGCCATGGAGGCGCGGGTCGGTGTCTCGATAGATCGCCTCCACCATGTCCTTGATTGCCCGGTCGCCGCTGTTGATCCGCTCCAGAATTGCGCGTTCGCGCATTTTGCGATGCGTTTTCAATCCGCGCATGAAGCTGCGCGGCTCGGTCACCGGCCCACCATGACCGGGCAGCAGCAGCCGGTCGTCACGTTCGATCAGCCGATCGAGCGATGTCATGTACTCTGCCATCGCGCCATCCGGCGGTGCGACGATCGTGGTTGCCCACGCCATGACGTGATCGGCCGAGAAAAGGATGCCGGTTCCCTCCAGCGCGAAGGCCGCGTGATTGGCGGTATGGCCGGGCGTCAGCACCGTGCGGATCGCCCAGCCGTCGCCGTCGATCACCATATCGTCCGGCAGCGCGATATCTGGAACGAACTCGATATCGGCGCTGGCATCGAGCGGATTGACCTCGCCGGTGCGCAACGGCCGCGCCGGGCGATGCCGGCCCTCCGCCAGAACCACCGCACCGGTATGCTGCTTTAACCGAGCCGCCAGCGGCGAATGGTCGCGATGCGTGTGGCTGATGAAGATATGGCTGACCGGCCTGGTCCCGATCGCTTCGAGCAGTGTTCGAAGATGTGCCTCGTCATCCGGTCCGGGATCGATCACCGCCAGCGTCTCGCGTCCGACGATATAGCTGTTGGTTCCGTGAAAGGTGAACGGGCTTGGGTTCCTGGCGGTGACGCGTTGAATATCAGGCGCAACGACTACGCCCTGGCCGTAGGCCGGTTCGAAGCCTGTGTCGAATTTCAGCGCCATGCGAACGTCGCGACCTTTTTTGGGGCGAGGGCAAAACCGATTGCCGCATAGCACGGAAGCCAATATAGGAAAACGCAAGGCCGCGTTCGGCGGCAATCCGGAACGGGGAAGACCATGGCAATTGCAACGACGATGCGTCCGCTCATTTCTCTCGCTTTGCCCGAAAAAGGCACGGCCCGCCTGGCGGGACAGCTTTTGCTGGCGATCGCCGGAACGCTGCTGCTGATCTTGTCGGCCAGGACCAAGGTCATGCTCGGACCGGTAGACATCTCGATGCAGACGCTCGCCGTCTTGCTGATCGCTGCCGCCTTCGGCATGCGCCTCGGCGTCGCAACGCTGCTTCTCTACATGGCTGAGGGCGCATTGGGCCTTCCGGTCTTCCAGAGCACGCCCGAAAAGGGCATCGGCATCGCTTACATGCTCGGTTCGACCGGCGGTTATCTTGCCGGCTTCGTCGTCATGGCGGCGATCGTCGGCTGGGCTGCCGACCGTGGCTGGGATCGCCATCCTATCAAGCTCTTCAATGCCATGCTGGTGGCCGAGATCGTCATGATGGCAATGGGCTTTGCCTGGCTGGCGCTGTTGATCGGCCCGGAAAAGTCGTGGCAGTTCGGGGTGATACCCTTTATCGTGGGCGATCTGATCAAGGTAGCGCTGGCCGCGAGCCTGGTGCCGGCTGTCTGGTCGCTGGTGAAGCGTTCGTGAAGCCGGTCGAGCGGTGATAACCTGTTCTGCGCGACAGTGGTTTTTCGCCGTAGTTGGCGTGGCCGTGCAGGTTCTTTGTCGCTGGCGGCACGCTTGTGCGCGACGCCATCCGTCACATTAGCTTCAAGTCGACGGACTAAGTACCAGAACCAACGTGCGATTCGTCACGACCAGCGTAACCAAGCACCTACGTATGGAAATAAATTGCTCGACATAGCATCTCAGCCAGCTGAAAAAGAAAGCGGCTCGATCATTATTTAGGCACCGCTAAATTTCTGGACAATGTGTAGGAAATTCTTAACCCAACCGCCTTGACTTTAGTGGCTTGGTTGCTTGCTGGTATCCACACACTGTCGTAACCGTTGACCTGAGATCATGCCGCCGACCGCCGAAGGAAGACACGTGAGTAGCGCGGAAAAAAAATGAGCAAGGCAACAACCCTGTCGCCCAAGCCGACCGCCGCGCCGGCAACGCGCTGGTATGCCGCCAGCGTCTTCCCCGGAAAGGAGCATGTCGCCGAGCGGCATCTTCGGATCCAGGGATTCCACCCCTTTGTGCCTCGCTGCGAGAAAACCGTGCGTCATGCCCGGCGGCTCGAAACACGAGTTGCGGCTTATTTCCCCGGTTATATGTTCATCGCCCTTGACGTTGCGCTGCAACGTTGGCGCTCGATCAACGGAACGTTCGGTGTGCGCTCCCTCGTCACGCAAGGGGACCGGCCTTTGCCTGTCCCTTCCGGTCTGGTAGAGCGCTTCATTGCGTTGACCGGCAGGCACGGCCTGCTCGACTTCAGCGGCGGCCTCGCAGCCGGTGCTTCGGTGCGGATCCTTTCCGGCCCGTTCGCGGAAATGATCGGTCGCCTTGACCGGCTCGATCCAACCGGAAGAGCTCGGGTTCTGGTTGCCATCATGAGTGGCGAGATCCCTGTCGACCTTGATGCCAGGGATCTCGTAGCCATCGCATAATCGCAAGCACCGAGGTGCGGCGAGGCGATGTAAATTGTTGTCGGATCGGCTCTCGGGTTTTCACCCGGGAGTGCGGTAGCCGTTCTTTGGTGGGACTAGGCGCTGTGTGGCGAGATCACATCGGCGCTGATTGGGAGTATGCGGTATGCGAATAACAATGATTGGAGCCGGCTATGTGGGGCTCGTCTCGGGCGCCTGCTTCGCCGACTTTGGCCATCAGGTCTGCTGCGTCGATCGCGATGCGGAAAAGCTTGCCATGCTAAAGCTCGGGAAGATCCCGATCTACGAGCCAGGGCTCGACGAATTGGTAACGACGAACGTGGCGCAAGGCCGCTTGCGTTTCGACGACAATCTGGCAGATGCGGTTTCTCAATCGGATGTCGTCTTCATCGCCGTGGGCACGCCGTCACGGCGTGGCGACGGTTTTGCCGATCTCTCCTTCGTATATGACGCGGCGGCCGAAGTGGGTCGCGCGATCAAGGGATTTACCGTCGTGGTGACGAAATCCACCGTCCCTGTCGGTACTGGCGATGAAGTGGAACGAATTATCCGGGAGCAAAATTCCGCCGCGGACTTTACTGTGGTGTCCAATCCCGAATTTCTTCGCGAAGGATCGGCGATCGAGGACTTCAAGCGGCCCGACCGCATCATTGTTGGAACCGACGCCGAAAGGGCCAAGACGGTCATGGGCGAGATCTACCGCCCGCTCTCGCTGAATGCGGCGCCGATATTCTATACGAGCCGGCGCACGGCGGAACTTACCAAATATGCCGGCAATGCCTTTCTGGCGATGAAGATCACCTTCATCAACGAAATTGCCGATCTCTGCGAGCGGCTGGGAGCCGATGTGCAAGACGTCGCGCGCGGCATCGGCATGGACAATCGCATCGGGGCAAAGTTTCTTCACGCCGGGCCGGGTTATGGCGGCTCCTGTTTCCCGAAAGATACCCTGGCGCTGGTCAAGACCGCGCAGGACGCGGCAAGTCCCATCCGGCTTATCGAAACGACTGTGTCCATAAACGACCAGCGCAAGCGGGCGATGGCGCGCAAGGTGATCGAGGCCTGCGGCGGCTCCGTGCGCGGCAAGACCATCGGTATACTGGGCCTTACGTTCAAGCCAAACACCGACGATATGCGCGATGCCCCCTCATTGGCCATCATTCAGGCACTCCAGGACGCGGGCGCTTCGATCAAGGTCTATGATCCGGTCGGCATGGAGCAGGCGCGCAAGATGATCGAGGGCATTGAATTCGCAGAAAGCGCCTACGCGGTGGCCGACGGCGCACACGCGATCGTCATCGTCACCGAGTGGAACGCGTTTCGCTCATTGGATCTCAAGCGGCTGCATGCGCTGATGGCGACGCCGGTGATGGTTGACCTGCGAAACGTTTACCGCGGCGAGGACGTCGTGAAGGAAGGCATTGCCTATTCGAGCGTCGGCCGAGAGCGGCATCTTGTTTGAACGTCAGGTTTTCATGGGGCCCGGTTCGCGGGATTCAATTTGACCACTACCACTATCCATTTACCTAATCGAAGGCACCTCCTGCTCCGGATGCGCTTTCAACTGCTTGGCGGATTGACGTTCGCCATACTGCTGCCTGCGTTGATGCGCATGTCGTTCGATCGGGAAGTAATCTGGCAGTCGAACATGCAAGTTACGATTGTCGCGGCATTCATCGCCCACACCACCGGCTATCTGCTTTACAAGCGCATTGGCAATTTCCCGGGCGTTGCGGCGGCCGGCTACATCTTGCCAACGTTTGCACTGACTTACGGTCTCGTGTTCGTGACTATCTTCTTCTTCAGGTTCGAATACAGCCGGTTCCAAGCCGCCGCGAGCTTCATCCAATCGACATTGTGGTATTTTGGCCTGAGCCTGGCCACGCGGCGGCTCGATGCACACCGGCTGGCGATCATTCCTGGCGGGGACGTTGACCGGCTAGAGAACATACCGGGTGTCAATTGGCACAGGATCCATTCGCCTGACATGATTGTCGAATATGCGAGCGGCGTGGTGGCCGATCTTAGAGCCGACCTTTCGGGTGAGTGGGAGCGTTATATCGCCGATCGAGCGCTCTCGGGAACACCGGTCTACCACGTCAAGCAAATTAGTGAGTCGCTCACCGGTAGGGTAGAGATCGAGCATCTTTCCGAAAATACACTAGGTTCTCTGAACCCGAACCAGGCCTATCTGAAAATAAAGCAGGCGATAGACTGGGCTTCCGCGTTGTTTGTTCTTGTTGTTTTCTCTCCATTGCTGTTGTTTGTGGCGATTGGCGTAAAGATTGATTCGCCTGGACCCGCACTATTTAGACAGAAGCGAATGGGCTACGGAGGGCATCCCTACGAGGTCTACAAGTTTCGAACGATGAAGCTCAGCGACACGGCTGTCGACGAGAAGGAAGCGGCCATCACAAAGGCCGGCGACACACGCATCACCCGTTTGGGGCAGTTCTTGAGAAAATCCCGGATCGACGAGTTGCCGCAGGCCTTCAACATCCTGCGTGGCGAGATGAGCTGGATCGGTCCGCGGCCGGAAGCTCTCGTACTCTCGATGTGGTACGAGGCGGAACTGCCATTCTATCGGTACCGGCACATCGTTCGGCCTGGCATCACCGGATGGGCACAAGTCAACCAAGGCCATGTTGCGGCCGTTGACGATGTTCTGGAAAAACTTCACTACGATTTCTACTACATAAAGAACTTCTCGCCTTGGCTTGACGTGCTGATAGTGTTTCGCACCATCCGAACCATGCTCACTGGATTTGGCGCGCGTTGAAGAGTATTTGTCCACAAAACATCTCTGACACGAAGCGTCTGGTATCCGTGTCGGCCTGTTTCTTTGTCTGCCGTGATGCGCCCAGATATGTTGAGGTTCTGGAGGAGGCGATCGCCGGACCCGCGGGAGGGCTTCTTTCCCTTCGGCCAAATGAAGTGACCGATACATTTGCTGAGAAGTGCCTGGTGGAGGGGGACAGATATCGCAGCAGCAAAAGTGCGCGCGAGAGCGGAAGGAAATTCCCTGGCTTTTGCAAGTCTCATCGAACAAAGGGCGTTATCGTTTGACTCAGCATTCTATGATCGCATCACTACGCGAGCTTTTCGCTCATGTGTCCCGCCGCCGCCGCCGCCAACTTGGCCCCGTCCTGATGCTGATGCTTGCCGGCGCAGTGGCCGAGGTGGTCTCCTTGGGAGCGATTCTACCATTTCTCGCTGTCGTCTCCAAGCCACAGGAGGCTCTTGCTAGCGAAAGGCTGCGGCCGCTGCTCAATGCGCTCGGACTCAGCACTCCCATGGAGCTAGTGATCGCGGCCGCCGCTGGCTTCGCGCTGTCGGCCGTCGTCGCCGCAGCGGTGCGGCTGTTGCTCGTCTGGGGCAGCCAGAAATTCGTCTTCGCCATCGCCCAGGAGCTTAGCGTGGCAGTCTACCGCCGTACTCTCCACCAGCCTTATGCCTACCATACCGCCCACAACTCAAGTGAGACTTTAGCGGCCATCAACAAGGCACAACTTGTTACAAATGGCCTGCTGGTGCCGCTGATGCAAGCGGCCAGTTCTGCTGTCATTGCGCTGTTTATCCTGCTTGGCCTACTCTTTGTTGACCCAGTGGTGGCACTGACCTCGGGCCTCGGTTTCGGCCTCATCTACCTGCTGGTTATGCATTTCACAAAGCGGATAATGCGGCGCAATGGCGGGGTCATCGCCCGGGCACAGAAAGAGCGTGTGCAGGCGGCGAGCGAAGGATTGGGCGGCATCCGCGACGTGTTGCTTGATCGATCGCAAATCGTCTTCATCAAGCGCTTTGCAGCCGTCGAGAGCGACCTACGCCGGACACAGGGGACCAACAATTTCGTTGCTGCCGCGCCGCGCTTTGTTGTCGAAGGACTTGGGCTAGTGTTGATCGCTGGGCTAGCGCTAATGCTCAGCTTCCGGGATGGAGGGCTGGTTGCGGCAATCCCGGTGCTCGGCGCCCTAGCACTCGGCGCACAGAGATTGCTTCCGTTGCTGCAACAAGTCTACTACGGCTGGACGTCCTACATGGCGAACGGTCAGTCGCTGCGTGACGTTCTTGACATTTTGCAACTGCCGGACGCGCCGCACTTTGGCGCCTCGCAGAGCTTCGACCCTTTGCCTTTCGACAAAGCGATTACGCTAGAAAACATCCGCTTTTCATATCCTGTGGGCAGTCGGCCGGCAATCGAAGACGTCAGCCTCGTCATCTCCAAGGGAACGCGCGTCGGCTTTGTCGGCAAAACCGGCAGCGGCAAGTCGACGTTGATGGATATCATCCTCGGACTTTTGACGCCCACCAGTGGCCGCATCATCATCGACGGGGTCGAACTGAGTGATGCCAATCGCTCGGCCTGGCAGGAGCGCATTGCACATGTGCCGCAGGCGATATACCTGTCCGACGGCAGCGTTGCCGAGAACATCGCCTTTGGGGTCTCGGCAGAAACGATTGACCACGAACAGGTTAGGCACGCTGCCGAACAGGCTGAACTCCTGGACGTCATCGCAGCGCTGCCCCACGGGTACGACAGCATCGTCGGCGAGCGCGGGGTTCGCCTGTCGGGTGGGCAGCGCCAGCGCATTGGTATCGCTCGCGCACTCTACAAGCAGGCCGACGTGCTCGTGTTCGACGAGGCAACCAGCGCGCTGGACAACGAGACGGAGAGCGCGGTTATGCAGGCGATAGACGGGTTGAGCCGGTCGTTGACCGTTATAATGATAGCGCATCGGGTATCCACATTGGCAAAATGCGATTTTATCTTTGAATTAAAAGACGGCCGTGTTTTGCACGGCATAGATCGTCGACTTCAAGAGATTAGCTAGTAAGATAACGTCAAGCGGAAAGAATATACGATCTTTCTGCTTCGCTAGGCTCAATGTGATTGCGGGCTTCACGGGCAGTACTGAATGGTTAACCGGGCGAATGCCTGCTGAGGCGAGGAAAGTTCTGGATGAGGACCATGCGTTCACTAAACTTTGTGGCTAGATTGACGTCTGATCTCATACCATATATCGGTGGAGATAGAAGGACGCCCGTTGTTTACTTCGACAAGGTCCGCAATGTTGGCGATATGCTTAACCCGTACATTGTTCCAAAAATAACGGGGCAAGAGACGCGGCGGTCGAAATCAAATGTTTTCGCGCATTTGAGGGCGATCGGAAGTGTGTTAGGCTCGGCCAACCGGCAGAGTTACATTTGGGGATCCGGCTCAATCGATGGCAAGCCTCCCAGGTCCAGATTGGATCCGCAAAAAATTCGCGCCGTGAGAGGGATTCTTACTCGCGAAATGTTATATGATTGTGGTTACCCGATCGAGTCAGTGCCGCTCGGTGATCCAGCCGTACTGCTTCCAAGATACTATTCGAAGGAACGTGTTGCGGCTACCTTTCGTGTTGGTGTCGTACCTCATTTTTCTGACATGGATATACTGCTTCAGGGAAATATGGTTGTCCCAAAGGACTGCGTTGTTATAGACGTGGCGCAAGAACCAGAGGTATTTATCGATTCGCTTCTGAAGTGTGACTTCATCGTAAGCTCGTCGCTTCATGGACTGATCCTCGCTGACGCCTATGGAATTCCAAATGTTTGGGCGAGTTTCTCAGATAGACTTCTGGGAGGTGAGTTCAAGTTCATGGATTATTATACAACGACGGACTCTCCGAAGCAGGTGGTGTACCACGTTGGAACGCAAAGTGACTTTACCGAGCTGTTGAAGAGCATCTCATCGATCGCGTCTAGAAAGTTGTTTAAATTCAATACCGACGATTTGCTTGATGCATTTCCAAGAGAGATGAAGTCTGTTTAGGCCGTCAAGGGGCAACTGCCGAGCGCCGCACGCCGGAGAACGGCGAAAGGGGCGGATCGGGCCAATGGTCATTTGGGCGAGTGCGATTACCGATTCAGCGGTGCACAGGCGCTTCGGGGGAAGTTCGATTGGGTTGTCTTGCTGATGAGGAGAACCGTCGTGGTTGAGGAGGAGATACACCTTGTCGAATCGGTCCCGGCGCCGGTCTTTCGGCCTGGAACAACTCAGGCCCGTAACGTAATCGTGACCCGCTCAGGAATGTGCTTCCAAGGACCGCTCATGCTGTCAGATTCTGTCCATGTCGGTTACGGGTTCCGCAAGAGCCTTGCAACCTACGCAACCGGAATCGGCAGCCTGTTGACACGCGGTGTGCGCTATCATCGCACCACGCGCGAAGCGATTGTATTCCATAACCTGTGGACTGGGGGTTACTATCACTGGATGACAGAAGCCTTGCCGCGGCTATTCGCCGTCCGCGACCGGTGGAGCACGTCTGCGTTAGTTGTGCCGCACCACGCTCCGAATCCGTGGCTTCTCAGGTGGATCGAGAATGTAGGCCAATTTGGAGAAGTCGTCCGGTTTGAAGGCGGGCGAAATCTGTGGTTGCCGCGCGTGTTGATCCCGCATTGCCCAACAAGGCAGGATGAATTTGACGTGCTAAACCTTCAAAGGGTTAAGAGTGAACTCTTTGCTTCGATTGGTGTTGACCAACGGACCAAGGCCGATCGCCGGATTTTCATCACGCGACGAAACGCCAGATGGCGCAAAATCCCCAATGAGGCTGAGGTAATCGCGCGACTCGAACCACTAGGGTTCGAGATCTTCGATTTCGACAAACTGGACTACGAAGGTCAGGTACGCACCATGAGTGAGGCAGGTATTCTTGTCTCTTTGCATGGAGCGGGCCTGACCAACTTGATGTTCATGCGGCCAGGGTCACATGTGGTCGAATGTGCAATGCGCCCCGCCTATCCGCTTACCTACAATCGTTTTCGGAAGACGCACCTAGCAAATCCATCTTATGTCAGACTGGCGCGACTGTTTAGGGTAAATCATCATTTCGTGTTTTGTGAACTGGATATGTCCAATGTTCCAAAAAGCAGAACCAAGAAGATAACCGCAAACGATTATGACCTCATCGTGGACGTGGATAAGTTGTTGGCGACGCTGGGCGAGATCATTCGATGAACAAAAAGCTCGTATGAGATGATGAGGTTCGCAGCAAAATTTGTGCATTCATGGCTGACGAATCCGGTCTCGCGCTTTTTCTACCGAAGATTCGGAGCTGGATCGGTCGTCGCGCGCAGAGCCGAAATCATAGGTCGTCGGCGGGTGGCGATCGGGGCGGGCGTTCGTGTAATGCCGGGCGCTTCCCTAATATGTTCGGGCATGCCACCCTATCTTTTTAAGCGTAAAGGAACAATCAGCATCGGTGATGGAAGTATTATCAGAGAAAATTCCTTCCTGATCACGTACGGCGGCAATATAGAACTCGGCAGTCGCGTAACGGTCAATCCATTCTGCTGTATCCAAGGAAATTGCGGTGTTAAGATTGGCGACGATGTTCTCATCGCCAGCCATGTGTCGATTTTCTCCGCAAATCATGTCTTTGAGGATTCAACTAGAACCATTCGTTCCCAAGGTGAGCGGGGGAAGGGTGTCCGCATAGCAGATGATGTGTGGATCGGCTCTCACTGCGTCATCCTCGATGGCGTGACAATCAATCGAGGCGCTGTGATCGCAGCTGGTGCCGTTGTGACACGTGAAGTCCCGGCATTTGCCGTTGTCGCTGGTGTTCCAGCCCGAAAAATTGGCCAGCGTGGCGCATCTGCAGAAATGGCAGACGCGACAAGGAATAGTGCTCAATGAGATGCGGCGTCCTTTACATTTCCTATGATGGCATGCTCGAGCCACTCGGCCAATCGCAGGTGCTTGGGTATGTCGAGCGCCTGGCCGCGGATTTGCCGGTACACCTGATCAGCTTCGAGAAGCCGGAAGATTGGAAGCGGGTGGCGGAGCGAGAGCGTGTGGCGAACCGCATCTCGCAATCTGGAATCCACTGGCACCCATTGAGCTACCACCGACGTCCGACCGCGCCCTCTACCGCCTACGATATAGCCCAGGGGATCCGACTTGGCGCTTGGCTTGTAGTACGCCATCGCCTGTCGATTGTGCACGCGAGGTCTTATGTTCCCTCCGTAATGGCACTTGCGATCAAGCGATTAACTGGTGCTCGCTATCTTTTCGACATGCGTGGCTTTTGGGCAGACGAACGGGTCGACGCGGGCATGTGGCCGCCGGAAGGACGGCTCTATCGTCTTGCCAAGGGGTTTCAGCGGCGCTTTCTGCAGGCAGCTGACGCGGTCGTCTCATTGACGCACGCCGCCGCACATGAAATCAGCGGCTTTTCCTATCTTGCCGGACGGATCCCGCCCATCACGGTCATTCCGACCTGCGCGGATCTTGGGCGCTTCACGCCTCGTGTCGGTGCTGCACCGGAACGGTTCACGCTGGGTTTTGTTGGGTCGGCCGGGACATGGAATCAGTTTGGCGAAGTTTTGTCCTTCTTCAAAGCTGTCCGTGTACTTCGGCCTGATGCCAGGCTCCTTGTAGTAAACCGCGGCGAGCACGATCTCATTCGCAAGGCGGTTGCGGATGCCTCACTTCACGACAACACCGTCGAGATCACGGCGGCCGATCATTTCGAGGTTCCAAGCTTGATCCGCCAGATGACAGCCGGCATCGCGATGAGGAAACCCGCGTATTCGAATCTCGGTTCAGCGCCGACCAAAATTGCCGAATACCTCGGCTGTGGCATTCCCTGCCTGGGAAACGGCAGCGTTGGAGATGTAGCGGAGATATTGGAGGGACGCCGAGTCGGCGTCGCAATGACAAGTTACTTAAACGAAGACCATGCCTTGGCAGCCAATAGGCTGCTCGCGCTTCTGGAGGAGCCGGAATTGGGTGCGCGCTGCCGACAAACGGCCGAAGCGATCTTTTCCCTCGACAAAGGTGTGGAAGCTTACCGGCGCATTTATGCTTCGCTTCAGAATCTGCAACCTTAAGTCGGTTGCAAATCGAACTCTGCTAACACCACAGAAGGACCAAGCGACCAAAATGAGTTCCTATTTGATCACTGGAGGAGCCGGCTTCATCGGCTCTCATTTGTGCGATGTCCTGCTCGGGCGAGGTGATAGGGTGGTCGTGCTCGATAACTTCCTGTCAGGCAAACGGCAGAACCTTCCACTTGCCCATCCTAATATCAGCGTTTTAGATGGGGACATTCGGGAGATTGGCAAATTTCGCAGCGAGATCGGCAATGTCGACGCAATTGTCCATCTAGCGGCGCTGATCAGCGGGTATGACAGTCTACGGACGCCTGACGAATATGTGGACGTCAATGTGACTGGCCTGCAGCGGGTGATCGATTTCGCGGGCACTCAGCGCATCGGGAGAATCGTCTTCGCATCCAGTTCGACAGTGTACGGGAGTACTGATCTGTCCTCGATCGGCGAAAGTGTCACGCCTGCACCGGTCACGGTGTACGCCGCCTCGAAGCTGTTTGGCGAGCACCTCCTGGCCATGTACGCCAACTTGCACGGGTATTCTTATTGCTCCCTGCGCCTGTTCAATGTTTATGGTCCGCGGCAGGCGATCAATCATCCTTACGCTAATGTCACATGCAAGTTCTCTCACGCCGCTGCCCATGGACTTCCCATTAAGAAGTTCGGTGACGGCGGGCAAAGCCGCGATTTCGTCTATATAGCGGATGTGGTCGACGCTTTCGTGTCAGTTCTGGAGAAAACGGGTAACGGGCTCTATAATATCGGAACCGGAACGTCTAACAGCATCAATGCGCTGATCTCCGAACTGGAGAAGATCACGAACAGCACTCTCGACGTCGAGTTGCTCGAGCCGTGGCCAAACGACGTGCGTCGAATACAGGCGGACATTGCAAAATATGTCACCACTTTCGGCGCTGGCCCGAAGGTGGGTCTTCGTGAAGGTCTGGAAAAAACGGTCGATTTCTTTCGCGCATGATGGGACACGCACTCTCAGCAAGATCCGAAGCGGAAGCATTGAAAAGTGTCGTCCTCGCAATTTCGACATTCCGAACCGTGGAGCATGTGCTCACGCTGCTGCGATCGGTGTTTGCCAATGACGATACGCCGTTCATGGCGGTAGTCGTGGTCGATTCGCTAGGTGACGGTCAGTTGGCTGCCGCCATTAGAGAGAATGGATGGCCCGTCGAGTACCACAACGCTGACCGGAATCTCGGTTCTGCCGGTAATTTGCAGAAGAGGCTCCAGATGGCGGCGGACCTCGGCGGACGGTGGTGTTATGCGATCAACCATGACGGCGAGGTTGACCTCCGTGCCGTCCAAGCCATGGTCGAAGCCGGCAACGCAGGCGAACGGATCGGTGCGGTTTACCCAAACCGATTTCGACCACACCGTGGAGGGAGTTGGGAGAAGCCGCGTCGGAGCGGGGTACCGCATCTGTTTTCAGCAAGGCTTTCTTCTCAACTTGCTGTGGGGGAGGAGGTTGTTTGGAGCAGCTCGAACGGCGCGCTCTATAGCTTGCAGCCTCAGCGCGAGGGGATCGAAGTCTGGGGCGATCTCTGGATGAGTTGGGAGGACCTAGGCTACGGTCTTTGCTTGAATCAAGGAAAGTGGCGGCAGATCATATGTGCCGATGCTACTTTCACTGACACGTATGAATACAGAAAGGCAAAATTCCTGAGAAAATCGATATATATTGCGGACAAGCCCACTTGGTACCAGTACTATCATTTTAGAAATTTGATCCTAATAGCGAAAAGGGCAGAAGGCGGGCTAAAACTATTTATAAGCCTGGTTCCGATGCTGATGAAGGATCTGGTTGTTATTCTCTTGTACAAATCTGATCCGCTGACCCGACTTCGGCTGCTATTTCGAGGTGCTTTTGACGGCATTCGAAACATCTCAGGAAAGGGACCCTTTCCATGACCGACTTTAGACGTCACCCGCGAGGGGCATGACGAGAACAACCATTTGGTGAAATCTATCCAATCAAAGACACAGGCCCTCCACATTGCTTCCTTATTGGCTCATGTTCGGCATTCCTGCCTTCGCTGCTCTTTTCGAGCGAAGAGGGAAGGCACTTGATTACCCCGGCGAACGATGGCTGTTCTTCATTGCTGGGCTTGCCATTTGTTTGCTGGTCGGTCTTCGCAACGATGTGGGAGCCGATTGGCCCGCCTATCTGGGTCACCTCGTTCGAGCCAGTTTAACGGTGTTCATGGATGTTCCAAAACTGGGGGACCCGGGCTATGCGCTCCTCAACTGGATCAGCGCTCGCGTGGATCCTGAGGTTTGGCTGGTCAACCTCGTATGTGCGGGTTTGTTCAGTTGGGGGCTTTTTTCCTTCGCACTGGCCCAGCCACGTCCCTGGCTCGCCCTGGCCGTGGCGATACCTTACTTGGTCATCGTCGTTGCGATGGGGTATACGAGACAGGGTGTGGCGATAGGGTTGGCTATGCGTGGACTGGTCGCCTTTGGTCGTGATCGTTCCAACCTCAAATTCGTCCTATGGGTGCTCATAGCGGCAACCTTCCACAAATCGGCCGTCCTGCTCATACCGATCTCGGCTCTTGCCGAGAATCGTGGTCGTGTTTGGACCGTGTTGTGGGTAGGTTGCGCTGCAATATTGGCCTATTTCGCCCTCCTTCAGGATAGCGTTGACAAGCTGATGTATATATATGTCGATCGTGAGTACGATTCCGGTGGCGCCGCAATTCGGGTCATAATGAACGCTATTCCGGCGACACTGTTTATCTTCTTTAGAAAACGGTTCCTGCTCAGTCCGCACGAGAGGCAGCTTTGGCTCATCATGGCGCTGATCGCGATAGCCCTGGTACCAGCACTCGTTATTTCGCCATCATCGACAGCTGTTGATCGAATGGGACTCTACCTAATACCTATCCAAATCATGGTCTTGTCACAAATTCCGGGATCTTTTGGGAGATCCGAACGAGCTTATCGGTTTATGGGTCTACTCGTGGTTTTATATTCGGCGTTCGTACAGTACGTCTGGTTCAATTTCGGCTCACATGCTATATATTGGCTTCCCTATCAAAACTATCTCCTTCAAGGTTGACAGAATTTGCGACTCATTATTTGTGCCAACACGGCGTGGAACCTTATCAACTTCCGCGCTGGGCTCATTCGGAGCTTCCTAGAGCGCGGCATAGAGGTTATTGCTGTCGCTCCACCGCATCAGCAGCATGCGGCGCAGTTGATGAGGATGGGTTGTCGTTTCGAGGAAATGCCTATGGACAATATGGGCACGTCGCCAATTGGTGACCTTGCCCTGCTGATGCGGTTTAGAAGATTGTTCAGGCGAACCCGACCTGATGTTTACCTCGGTTACACGATCAAACCGAACATCTACGGATCTATAGCCGCGAAGATGCTTGGTGTCAGTGTCATCAACAATATCGCCGGTCTTGGAGTCGCATTTTCAAAGGGATCAAAGATACAAGGCCTGGTGGAAATCCTTTATCGCTATGCTTTGCGTGGATCGCGGCGAGTATTCTTTCAGAACCGAGAAGACCGGGATGATTTTGTGCGCAAATCTATCGTAATGCCAGGTTCGTCCGACCTGCTGCCAGGCTCGGGTGTGGACCTGCTGCATTTCATGCCCGCACGGGCTCGCCCGAGCGAGGACGGACCTGAAAGCGTTTTCCTCCTGGTTGCCCGAGCCCTCTGGGAAAAAGGCGTAGGCGAGTTTGCCGAAGCCGCGCGTATCGTGCGCTCGACGAATGCGCAGGCACGTTTTCAGTTGCTTGGCTTTCTTGACGTTCAGAATCCCTCAGCAGTCTCGAAAACGGTGATCGAGCAATGGGTGAAGGAGGGAGTAATGGAATACCTTGGTGTTACAGACGACGTACGCGGATATCTCGCGGCTGCCGATTGCGTCGTCTTACCGTCCTATTATCGTGAAGGAACCCCGCGTAGCCTGCTGGAGGCGGCTGCTATGGGCCGGCCAATCATCACAACGGATTGGACCGGGTGCCGCAATGTGGTCGACGATGGTGTGAACGGCTATCTCTGCCAGCCGCGGGACGCCCGGGACCTTGCCGATCGAATGTTGAAATTCATGTCGCTGTCCCTGCACGAGCGAGTCGCAATGGGCGACGCTAGTCGCGCGAAGGCCGAACATGAGTTCGACGAAAGACTCGTAATACAAAAATACCTGAATGCGATAGGGGAGGTGTAAATGAGCATTCCCAGACGTTACGGACACGAAGGTCGAGCATGAAAGGCATCATCCTTGCGGGCGGGAGCGGAACCCGGCTTTATCCGCTGACGCTCTCCGTGTCGAAGCAGTTGCTACCGGTCTACGACAAGCCAATGGTCTACTACCCGCTGAGCGTGCTGATGCAGGCGGGCATTCGCGATATTCTCGTCATCTCAACTCCGCGTGATCTTCCAGGCTTTCAGGCGCTGCTAGGGGATGGTGGCGTGTTTGGCCTGAACCTGTCCTATGCCGAACAGGCACAGCCGAATGGGCTGGCCGAAGCCTTCATTATCGGCAGCGATTTCATTGGTTCGGACAATGTGGCCATGGTACTCGGCGATAATATCTTCTTCGGCGCTGGATTGACAACGATCTGCCAGGCTGCCGCGAAGCAGACTCAAGGCGCTTCCGTGTTCGCCTATCATGTCGAGGATCCAGAGCGGTATGGCGTGGTCAGCTTCGAGGCGGCGACGAGCAAGGCCCTGACCATCGAGGAGAAGCCGAAGGAGCCTAAATCAAACTGGGCGGTCACGGGGCTCTATTTCTACGACAATAATGTGATCGATATTGCTGCCTCAATCAGGCCGTCGGCGAGGGGCGAGCTCGAAATCACCTCGGTGAACAACATCTATTTGGAGCGCAGCGCGCTTCATGTACATCGGCTGGGCCGCGGCTTCGCCTGGCTCGACACTGGCACTGTCGACAGCCTGCACGACGCATCCTCCTTTGTTCGCACGATTGAACATCGCCAGGGGATCAAGATCGCCTGTCCGGAAGAAATCGGCCTGGAAATGGGTTGGATCTCGGCCGACGCAGTTCTGGCGCGTGCAGAAAAGCTCGGCAGAAACGAGTACGCCGGCTATTTGCGCCGCCGGGTCACCGAACTGGCACGGGGCTGATCGTGGTGGACGTTCGCAATCTTGGGCTTGAGGGGGTGCTGGAAGTCACGCCAACGCGCTTTTCCGATGCACGTGGCTTCTTCTCCGAGACTTACAATGCAGTGGCCCTCGCCGAAGCTGGCATTGATTTCGTCTTCGCACAGGACAATCACAGCCTCTCTACTGCAGCAGGCGTTCTCAGGGGGCTCCATTACCAACTGCCCCCTTTTGCACAAGCCAAGCTCGTGCGCGTCGTGCGGGGCGCGATCCTCGATGTAGCGGTCGACATCAGGAAGAGATCCCCGAGCTTCGGCAAATGGATATCGCTGGAGGTATCGGCGGAGAAGTGGAACCAGATACTGGTGCCGACCGGATTCGCACATGGCTTCGTCACCCTGACGGAGAATACGGAGGTGATCTACAAAGTGACGAACCCGTATTCGCCAACGCAAGATCGTGGCATTCGCTTTGATGATCCGGCCATTGGGATCGAGTGGCCGACCTTTCCGAACGGGTTTGTACTCTCGGGTAAGGATCGTGATGCGCCGGGTCTCGCCGAAGCCGAGATTTTTGACTAGGTCGATCACGGCTAGCGAGGGGCTTTTGGATGAACATATTGGTAACGGGCGGGGCGGGCTTCATTGGATCGGCGGTTTGCCGGCATTTATGCGGAAATGCCGACCATCGCGTTGTGAACGTCGACAAGCTGACTTATGCTGGGAATCTCGCTTCACTACGCCAGATCGAAAACCATCCCAACTACCGCTTCGTGCGGGCCGACATTTGCGACGAAAATGCAATTTCTGAGATCCTGTGCGACAATGACATCGATGTTGTCATGCATCTTGCCGCCGAAAGCCATGTGGATCGCTCGATCGACGGCCCGGCAGCTTTCGTCGAGACAAATATCGTCGGCACCTTCAAGCTGCTCTCGGCTGCTTTGGCCCATTGGCAGCAGCTGTCCGCCGAGCGCCAAGAGACCTTTCGTTTCCATCATGTCTCGACAGACGAAGTGTTCGGGGATCTGCCATTCGACGGCAGCTTCTTCACGGAACAAACCGCATATGCGCCGTCGTCCCCTTATTCTGCGTCCAAGGCCGCATCGGATCATCTGGTTCGCGCCTGGCACCAGACATACGGGCTTCCGGTGGTCCTTTCCAACTGTTCGAACAATTATGGCCCGTTTCATTTCCCTGAAAAGCTGATCCCCTTAGTCATCCTCAACGCGCTGGAGGAGAAGCCGCTGCCCGTCTATGGCACTGGCGCAAATGTGCGAGACTGGCTGTTCGTGGACGATCATGCGCGGGCACTGGAACTGGTCGCGACCAAAGGAAGGCCGGGCGACAGCTATAATGTTGGCGGGCGTTGCGAGCGCAGCAATCTCAGCGTTGTGGAGACGATTTGCCGGACGCTGGATAGCCTTAGACCGCGGCGCGGCGGAGCATGCTATCGCGACCTGATCGCGTTCGTGGCTGACCGCCCCGGCCATGATCGGCGCTATGCGATCGACGCGTCCAAGATCGAGCGCGATCTGGGCTGGACGCCAGCCGAGACATTCGAGACTGGCCTTGCCAAGACCATCCGATGGTATCTGGACAATCCTTGGTGGTGGGAACCCATCCGCAGCAGCCGTTATGCCGGTCAGAGACTAGGTGCAGCGGAAAAGGCATTGTCGTGAGAATTCTTGTCTCAGGCCGCCATGGGCAGGTTGCGCGCAGCCTAGCTGAGCGCGCCTCGGTTATTCCGGGCGTCGAATTGATCGTCACGGGTCGTCCTGACTTTGATCTACTTGATCGCAACTCAGTCAGGTCGACAATCCTTGCCTGCGAGCCCGATATTGTGGTCTCCGCCGCAGCTTACACGTCCGTTGACCAAGCCGAGGACGAACCCGACACGGTGCAGGCGATCAATGTGTTGGGAGCACGTGCCGTGTCCGCTGCAGCGGCCGAAATAGGTGCTCCCGTTATCCACCTTTCGACCGACTATGTGTTTGGCGGGAAGAAAGCCGGCGCTTACATCGAAACTGACACCACTGGCCCGACCGGGGTCTATGGTCGTACCAAGCTTGATGGCGAGGCAGCGGTAGCCGCGGCCAATGGCCGTCATGTGATCTTGCGTACCGCCTGGGTACACAGCCCGTTCGGGCGCAATTTCGTCAAGACTATGCTCACTCTGGCAAAAGACCAAAAAACAGTCCGCGTCGTCTCCGACCAATTCGGCAACCCAACGTCTGCCCTCGATATCGCAGACGGCATTCTTCATATCGCGAAAGCGGTGGAGCGTGAAGAAAATCCCGGTCATTTCGGGACATTTCACCTTGCCAGCGCCGGCGGCACGAACTGGAGCGGTCTCGCTCGCGAGATATTCGCCGAAAGCCGACGGGTCGGCGGACCATGGGCGGATGTCGAAGACTTATTCACCGACCAATACCCAACTAGGGCAAAACGACCGGCCAGCTCACTCCTGAACTGTCAAAAGCTGTGGGACATCTATGGCTGGCGCGCGCCTGGTTGGCGGGAATCATGCAGGACTGTGGTCAGGAGACTTGTCGACTGAGGGTCGACCGCAGACGCTGCATGCGCCCAAGTGCCGTGAAGGCGCTAGCAACGCAGGAAGGCCAGATCGGCTGAGAACCTATCGTCGGCTGTAAGTATAGTGCGCTAAAATATCCAACAGTGTGTTCCATCAACCACACCGAAACCGAAAATTATCTCGCACCTGCGAAATAGGTTGGAATTGACGCAAAAAGCTGGTACGCGCTGATTTCAGATCTTAGTGGCTGGGTGGGCCTCTCAGGTAAGGCGGCACAGAAGGATTGAGACGGATGAACGTTGTTTTCAAAAGTGCGTTGGCTGGATTCGTAGCCTTGCTCGGCTTCGCTCCGGTATCATCTTTCGCAGAGGATGCTTCGTGTACCTGTGCAACTGCATATTCCGGTGTAAATCCACTTGGGTCGCTCGGCGATGTTCATGGCGACGTAATGATCTCGCAGGTGGCTGGCTACGGCCCGGCAAGAGCGGGGGGCGCGTTGGATTTCGGTAGTCGTGTCGTGGTTGGCGCGAAGGGCTCGGCTTCGGTTCGTGTCGGTGGATGCAATCTGAGCCTGCCAGCCAACTCGAGCCTCGATATCTCCCGCGTCGAGAACAAGATTTGCTTAAACGTTGTAGGCTCTGAGCATACGGCTGCCACTGATCCCTCCGGCAACAATGACAATCCTAACCGGAGCAAATTGCCATTTTTGATCTTCGGTGGCATGGCTGGTGCGGCTGGCATTCTGGCCGCAACGGAAAATAAGCACCACGGCGTCAGCAACTAAGTTGGCTGTACCGATAGGGTAACGGCAGCAGAAGTGCCTGGCGCTTCTGCTCTTCCTCTGCTGTCGGCAGGAGAGATGCCTTAAATCGCGGGCCGGTGTCGTGAGTCGCTTGGATCGCTCAAGGCCGATGCGGCGTGCGGATGTCTGAGGCTGATGGATTTCAGGACCCAGCTCGGAGCACCGTCCGACCCGGTGCCCGTAACAGAACCGGATCGCAACCTTCCACTTCGATGCGTGTCGGCGTGAACTGCAGTCTCGATATTCCGGCGATGATCGAAGTCGATACCGGGGAGGGAGGTATGTGCGTGGCGCTGGACATATCAAGATGGGGCTTGGCCTTGCGTGAATTCTGTTGGGCGGCGCTGTTTCGCGCGGTGTGGCGCTGATCATTGGCCCGCATGATGGTGACTCTGTCAGCCGGTAGCTGTGACCCTGCATTCTTCGCATTGCATGAGGTCAAATGCGTCATGCGCCGGCCTGCGAGTAACGTACTTATGTTGTTTTGGGATTGCGCCGTTACGCTGCTTCGTTGCAGTCACAAGCGCCCATGATCGATCTGCATTCCCATATCTTGCCTGGCCTTGACGACGGCTCGCCCAGTCTTGCCGAATCGGTGGAAATGGCTCGATTGGCGGTGGCTGATGGGACGACCCACATGGCGTGCACGCCGCACGTGACGCCGGGCGTATACGACAACGGAACATCGAACATCGTTCGGGCCGTCCAAGAGTTGGACCAGGCGCTGCGCCGCGCCGCAATACCACTCGCTCTTTACGTCGGCGCGGACGTTCACATTGCGCCCGATCTTCCCGACCGATTGGCGGCCGGCAGTGTACCGACTTTAAACAGGTCCCGCTATTTTCTGTTCGAACCGCCACATCATGTTCTACCCCCGCGCATGGAGGAACTTGCTCTACGCCTCATTAACGCCGGTTTCATACCGATTCTTACCCATCCTGAGCGTTTAACTTGGATCAAAACAAATTACGACGTTATCGAGAGGCTGAATGCAGTGGGCTGCCTTATCCAGCTTACCGCAGACTCGATTGTTGGTGCTTTTGGTCGCGCGGCGCTTTATTATTCGGAAAAGCTCATTGACGAGGGTAGGGTGGACATTATTGCATCGGACACGCACAGCGCCACGCGCCGGCGTCCTGGACTTTCGCAGGCGGTTGCTGCTGCTGCCAAACGATGTGGGGAAGACGAGGCCCGTAACATGGTATTGAAGCGTCCAGGCCTGATATTGGCAAATCGGCCAATCGAACCGATCGGAAAGGCACGTCCGAAAAATCCATACCCCGCCAACACCGGCCGTTTTGGAGGATTTGGCCGCTTCTTCAAAGGCGGCACGGCGTGATGGGCATTTTGAAGTCCGCAAAGAGTCGCATCGGCGCCGTATTCGTCGTGCTCGCTTCACTCGCGATCTCGGCGTGCACGAGCACTTCGTCAACGACTTCACCTTCGTCGGCTTCGATCGATGCGCTGCAATTGACATCATCCTCGACCACGCCCCTTTCCGGCGGCGGCGCTCTGCAGATGGTAAAAGATCTGCCCGCGCCGGCAAACACCCAGAACGGTAGTGAACAGCCTTTGTCCCCGAATGACGTGCTTGAAGTGAATGTGTTTCAGGTCGATAACTTGAACAGAACGGTTCAGGTTGATGCTGGCGGCCAGATATCCCTTCCGCTTATCGGCACTGTCACCGCGGCAGGAAAAACCGTCCGCCAGCTGGAGCAGGAAGTAGAAACCGCCTACGGCGCCAAATACCTGCAGTCGCCCGACGTGACGATTTTCGTAAAGGAATCTGTAGGACAACGCATAACTGTCGACGGGGAGGTGAACAGAGCCGGTATTTATCCGGTGTCGAGCAACTCCTCCCTTCTAGACGCGATTGCTCTAGCAGCAAACTTCAGCCCGATCGGGGATGCGAGCAAGGTCTTCGTCTACCGCAACATCGGCCCAAATACGTTGGTTGCAAATTACAACGTGGAAGCAATTCGTGCCGGCAAGGCCCGCAACCCACGCATCTACGGCGGTGACAAGGTTGTTGTTTTCGCCTCCAAATCAAAAATCGCGATGAATAATCTTAAGGACGCTCTCGGCATTGCTTCAAGTGCAGCTCGACTTAGTGTAGCAGTCCCGTAGATGCTATTCGCTCAGCCAAATCATAGGCAAAATTAGGATTATTCCGCGCTATGCTCGATCGCAACAGGCAGCAGCAAATTGCCGCTCCACGGCATGGCCAGGCCGTGTCGGCAGATCTGTATTATGACGGTCCGCAAAACTATGGCCCTTACGGCCGCGACCACTCTGAGCAAGAGGACGGCTTTAGTCCGCTAAGGCTGCTGTTTTACGTTGTCCAGTACCGATGGTTGATCGTGATGATGGCAGCAGCTGGGCTTGTAGCCGGCGTCATCATCACCATGATGCAAACTCCGAAGTATCAGGCCACAACGCAATTGGAAGTGCTGGTCCCGTCTGCCAAGGTCTTTCAGGACATTGAGGTTGTTTCGGAAAATGCTGATGTCCGCGCCTTCTTAACAGCTCGTGAAAAGCTCAAGAGCCGTGCATTGGCGCAGCGCGTAGTATTCCAACTCGGTCTGAGCGAAAAGCCGAACTTCCTGTTTCCGACCGCCGACTTCTCTCTTAGCAACATCTTCTATCGCGCGTTCAGGATTTCGAAATCGCCTTCTATTGAAGACAAAACTCCGGAGCAACGCGAAGAGATCGCAATCCGTCGCGTTATAAAAGACCTCACGGTCAATCTGGTCCCCAACACAAGCCTACTATCGATCACGTTTGTCGATCAAAAGCCGCAGTATGCGAGCGATGTTGCTAACCAGGTCGCGCAAAGCTTTATCGATCAACGCCTCGATCAGACAAGCGAAACTTCCGACCTAGCGCGACAGTTCATCCAGGAACAGGTTTTGCAGGTAAAGCAGAAACTTCAGAAATCGGAAGAAGAATTGGTCGCCTATGCGAAGGATGCTGGCATCACAATAACGGGCAACGACAAGTCGCTGATAGGGTCGAACATCGAAGCATTAAACACGGCGCTCGCGACCGCTATTCAAGAACGTCTCGATGCCGGACGGATGGTCGACCAGATAGACAAGGGCCGCGGATCAAGCCTCAGCCCGGTCTTGGAAAGCGAAGGCCTGCAGAAGCTGAGCGATAAACTGGCGGATTTGACCAGCCAGTACCAACAGAAGCTGGGCATCTTGAAACCCGGTTTTCCTGAGATGCAGCAACTTCAGTCGCAAATTAAGGAGTTGCAGCGGCTCTATAATAACGGCGTTCTGGCTATAACGGACTCGCTGCGGTTGAAATATCAGGAGGCACAGAACAAGGAAGCGGATCTTAGGTCCAAGCTTGCCGAGATGGAAAAGCAGCAGGTCGTGTTCAACGACAAGAACATTAAATATACGATTTTGAAGCGCGAGGTGGATTCCAATCGGTCGCAATATGACAGCTTGATCGCCAAGCTAAATGAGGTTGGTGTCAGCTCTGAACTGAAGACCCAGAGCGCGGCGATTGTTGATTTTGCCGCGCAGCCGAATACTCCTTATTCGCCGCGCTTAAGCATTAATCTTGCGGTTGCACTAGCCGTGTTTCTCGCCCTAGGTGCTGCGATCATTTACATTATCGAGCTGTTGAACAATACGTTCTCCAATCCTGAGCAGATTGAAAAGGAACTGGGATTGCCGATGCTCGGTATCTTGCCGCTCGTCGATGACCGGGAGCTCATTGCCAGCATCGCCGACCAGAAATCCGGCCTGTCCGAGGCTTACCGTTCGCTTCGAACATCGTTGCAATTCTCCGGTGCGGAAGGCGCTCCGCGATCGTTGCTAGTCACGAGTTCGGAACCGTCGGAGGGCAAGTCGACCACTTCTTTCAAACTCGGTCAAGACTTTGCTGCCCTTGGCGCAAGAGTTCTCATCGTCGATGGCGATCTTCGAAAACCAAACCTTCATCGCCTGTTTGGTCTCGACAACACCATTGGGCTCAGCAATCTCCTAACAAACACCGTCCGCAAAGAAGATCTGGCGAGCATTTTCAGGGGGACTAAATTTCCCAATGTGACCGTTCTCACCTCTGGAACGATCCCGCCAAACCCCGCGGATCTGCTCTCGTCACCGAAAATGGCGCTGATCCTTACTAACCTTAGCAAGCGCTTTGACCTTGTCATAATTGACGCGCCGCCGGTCGTCGGCCTCTCGGATGCCCCCATCCTGAGCAGACTTGCGGAGGGGACATTAATGGTCATCTCTACCAATCAGGTGACGCGCAAGTCGGCCAAGACAGCATTGAAGCGCCTTCGTGCCGCTGGAGCGAACGTGGTTGGGGCTGCTATGTCCAAGTTCGCGGTCAACAAGTTCGACTACAATTACGCCTACAAATATATGAACTACCAGTATTATAACTACGGCACGGACACGAGTACTCCGAAGATTGAGGGCAATGTATATGATGGAGCAAGCAAGCCCGCTCATGCTAAATCTCCGGCGTTCCGTCGTTTGGTTCGTCGCGTCCGTTCTAGCGTTGGTGGCTTCCTCGATCGGGCTAAGTCGGTTTCTTGAACCCGAGGCGCCAGCCGTTTCGCTTGTGCTAGATCCGTTGAACGTCGACGCACTGATAGCTGAGATCACAAGTGACCTGAACGACCCGAACAATCCTCCCGATCTGGATCTATTGCTTTCCAGAGCCGGAAGTGGGCTTCGCTTTGATCTCGCGGACGCGCGTCTCTATAGTCTGATTGGGGAGATCAAATATCGTCAGGGCGATACAAAAAAAGCCTATGAGCTTTTCGACCAGGCTCGAAAATTGTCCAAAACTGAAATCCTCGCCCTCCAGAGATCCATTGGCCACTCGATCGAAACAGGCGAACTATCAAAGGCGGTCAATGAGATCGACATATTGCTCCGGCGATGGCCCGATCGATTTCCGGCCGTCGCCGAGGGGCTGCCGAGAATCCTTTCCAATCCTGATGGATACCAGGCCGTGTTGGCAGCCGTCAGAGCGGAGGCGCCCTGGAGAGCCAATTTGTTTGCTAACCTTGGCAAAACCTCTGAGGGTCTCGACTCCGCAAATCGCTTGTTGCTGGATATGAGTGGCTCCAGTACGCCAGGCAATGCAAGCGAACTTTCTACCGTAATTGGCGGCTATATTCGCCTGAGGAAATATGAAGCAGCCTATCGGTTGTTTCTTTTCAGCCAGTCTGATGAAGAACGAAAGTTGGGCGGATACATTTTCAACAGTACCTTTGAGCCAGTATCTGGCGGAAAGCCTTTCGATTGGCAACTAGGCCATCAGTCGGGAGTGGAAGTTTCATTTACTACACCGCAGGATCCAGCCGGGGGCGGCGCTATAGTCCGATTTCTAAATACGCCCGTCAAGAACGCAGCTCTTCAGCAATACGTAGCGCTGCCCCCAGGCGCGTACAGGATTTCCCTGATAGCCTCCGCTAGAGGTCTAAAGCTTCCGAAGGGACTGTTCTGGTCGATTAGGTGCGCCGATCCGGCAGGCGAAATTGCGCGGTTCAACATTCCGGAGGGCACGTATAGTCGTCAAACACTGACTCAGGATGTCTCGGCCGGACCCGCTGGCTGCCCCCTGCAATTGCTGACGCTGCAGACCAGCGCCATAGCCGAGAGCTGGCGATTTCGCTATGTCGGTACGTTGGTTATGCACAAATTGAGCATCGAGAGAAATCCATCTTGAACGATCGGTCGACGGAATGGGATAAATATCTCCTCGGCACGGTCTTGTTTGTATCGCTGCTGATCGGCGGTGGTACTGCGAGCGGCCTTTACACAGACACTCTGATCGAGGTCGCGGCGATAGTTTCGGCCGCGGCCGTCTTTTCGCAAACGCCGGGCCAGAGAACTGCCCATTCGGTTTTGTGGCTGCTGCTCTTCGCAATCGGACTCGGGATCGTCCAAATCATCCCATTGCCGGCGGCTATATTCAAGGGCACGCGGCCGGAACTGCTGCTTGGAGATCAGTGGGTCGGGGACACAAAATTTCGCTTTATCAGCGTTGGTGTCGGTCGCACAGTTGAATGTCTGCTTTATCTTGCGGCCGCAGCGGGTTTTTTTCTAGCCGTATTGCGCTTGCGTGCCGAGCAGGTCAGCGCGCTTCTTCCCTTTTTCTTCATGGGTGTAGTCTGCAATGGATTGGCAGGAGCGATACAATACTCCCTGTCGGACACAGTCGCTATTGTGGGGTTGTTGCCTTTTACTATAAATGCAGGACTTTTTGCCAACGGGAATCACTTTTCGGCTTTGCTTTTTGTATCCATTCCTTTCGTTATCTATTACGGTCTCTTCCGCGGACATCTCTTGTCGGGATTACTCGGCCTGCTCACACTTTTGCTGCTGCTCTTGGCGGCAGGTTCGCGTGCCGGTGTTCTGCTCGGCCTGGCAATCACGGTATTGTCCGTTGTGTTTCTATCAGCAAGATCCAGGATCAGTGGGTTGTGGATTCTTGCAATGTTCATCGGGCTCTCGGTCTACACCATCGGCGCGTGGACGAAGATCGATGCGGACGTGATCGATCCGGCCTTCGGGCGCGGAGAATTTGCGCGAACCACAATCGAGGGAATCAAGGACAATTGGGAGACAGGAGTCGGATTTGGAAATTTCCAGAAAGTCTATCAAGTATACGAAAGGGAGGGTATGATTTTCAGGCAATACGTTAATCATGCCCATAATGATTTTCTTGAGATTGCCCTCGAAGGCGGAATTGTTGCTGTCATGTTGATGATAGCTTATTTGTCATTATTTTCTGCCTATTTAATTAGGATTCGTCATGACCCAATCCAGAAAGCTGCTTTTCTGTCTGTGTCGTTCCTGCTCATTCATTCGCTAGTTGACTATCCGTTGCGAACCGAGGCGCTGGTCATGACCTTCGCCTATATGAACGCGATCATCTTCCACAAAGGATTTGCGGAACGATCGGGCCGCAAAAGCGAGATGATCGAGATCGACCACAACGGTGACAGGCTACTTGTTCCCATCGGAACGTCGTCTTAGCGGGCTCGTCGGCACGACTGGCATCGCCTGAGTGAGGCGGGACGACTCTCAGTTGCCGCTTGGCCGCATGGCGGGTGTGCGCTGAGGGCACTCTGACCGCCGGCTCCTGGCGATTGCCCTCCCCGACGCAGGCAATATTTTCCTGCCCCTCGCAACCGCGTCGCTCGCTGAGCAGAAATTTCCGGATCTTGCCGGCTGAATGGAAAATTCATTCCCGAACCATTCGGCCGCAGGCTTGTCTTGCATTGTTCTGCCCAGGAACGATCTGCTAGAACGCCCGCACGAGAAATAGATTGTCCAGAAGTGCAGCTTGAACCAGGCGGCTGAAGAACGCGCCCGTTGATGATACAGGCCCTTCGTGGATCGGTACGAAAGAACGCTCGCAGTCCATGAACATCGCACTTACGCACCTTCAGCGGCTTGAGGCTGAATCCATCCATATCTTTCGAGAGGTGGCCGCGGTCTTCGCCAAGCCGGTGATGCTCTATTCGGTCGGCAAAGATTCGTCCGTGCTCATGCATCTGGCGATGAAAGCCTTCTATCCGGCCAAGCCGCCCTTTCCGTTTCTCCATGTCGACACGACCTGGAAATTCCGCGAGATGATCGCCTTTCGCGACCAGATGCAGCAAAAGCTCGGCTTCGACCTCCTCGTCCATGTCAATGAAGACGGCGTGCGCGACAACATCAATCCGTTCGACCACGGCTCCAACACCCACACCCATGTAATGAAGACGGTTGCGCTGCGGCAGGCGCTCGACAAATACGGGTTTGACGCAGCCTTCGGCGGCGCGCGGCGCGACGAGGAGAAGTCGCGCGCCAAGGAGCGCATCTTCTCGTTCCGCAACGCCCAGCATGTCTGGGATCCGAAGAACCAGCGGCCGGAGATGTGGAAGATTTTCAACACCCGCGTCGCTGCCGGTGAATCGATCAGGGTGTTCCCGTTGTCGAACTGGACCGAGCTCGACATCTGGCAGTACATTCTTCAGGAAGACATCCCGATCGTGCCCCTGTATCTGGCCAAGGAGCGGCCGGTCGTCGAGCGCGATGGCATGCTCATCCTGAGGGATGATGAGCGTATGCAGCTGCGGCCCGGCGAAACAGTGGAGAACCGGATGGTGCGGTTCCGCACGCTCGGCTGCTATCCGCTGACCGGCGCGATCGACTCGGAGGCCGACACTCTGGAGGCGATAGTCGGCGAAATGCTCACGGCGCGTACTTCCGAGCGGCAAGGTCGCCTGATCGACCGTGATGAAGCCGGCTCGATGGAAAAGAAGAAGCGCGAGGGGTATTTCTGAGTATGCGCCATATCATGGCCAAGAGCCTCGCCCCAACCGACGGCGTCCGCGATTATCTGGCGGCGCAGGAACGAAAGTCGCTGCTGCGCTTCCTGACCTGCGGCTCGGTCGACGACGGCAAGTCGACGCTGATCGGGCGACTGCTTTCCGACACCAAGCAGATTTTCGAGGACCAGCTGGCCACGCTCGAGCGCGATTCGCGCAAGCACGGCACCACCGGCGACGACGTCGACTTCGCGCTGCTGGTCGACGGCCTCGAGGCCGAGCGCGAGCAAGGCATCACGATCGACGTCGCCTATCGCTTCTTCGCCACGCCAAAGCGCAAGTTCATCGTCGCCGACACGCCCGGCCACGAACAGTACACGCGTAACATGGCGACGGGTGCATCGACCGCCGATCTCGCCATCGTGCTGATCGATGCCCGCCAGGGGGTACTGCGTCAGACCAGGCGGCATTCGATCATTGCCTCGCTGCTTGGCATCCGCCACATCGTGCTCGCCGTCAACAAGATCGATCTTGTCGGCTTCGACGAGGCGGTTTTTGAACGGATCGTCGCCGATTACGCACAGTTCTCACGTGAACTCGGCTTCCAGACGATCGTCCCCATCCCTATGTCGGCCCGCTATGGCGACAACGTTACCGGCCGTTCCGACAGGACGGACTGGTATTCCGGCCCGACGCTGATCGAACATCTCGAAACCGTGTCGGTCGACGAGGCCGCGGTCGAATTGCCGTTCCGGTTTCCTGTCCAATATGTGAACCGTCCCAATCTCGATTTCCGCGGCTTCGCCGGCACCGTAGCGTCCGGATCGGTTGCGCCGGGCGACGAGGTAGTCGTCGCGAAATCCGGCAAATCCTCCCGTGTCAGGCGCATCGTTTCGCATGGTGGCGACCTTCAGCAGGCTATCGCTGGCCAGGCCATCACTCTTGTCCTCGACGACGAGGTGGAAGTCTCGCGCGGCAATATGCTGGTGTCGCCGGCGGCGCGGCCGCAGGTCGCCGACCAGTTCGCCGCCAACATCGTCTGGTTCGACGAACATGCGCTGCTGCCTGGCCGCTCCTACATCCTGCGCACCGAGACCGACCAGACCAGCGCCACCGTCACCGACCTGAAGTACCGGGTCAACGTCAACGACTTTGCCCATGAGGCGGCCAAGTCGCTTGAAATGAACGAAGTCGGCATCTGCAACATCTCGACGCGGTCGCCGATCGCCTTCGATCCGTTTGCCGAGAACCGCACCACCGGCGCCTTCATCCTGATCGACCGCATCACCAATGCAACGGTCGGCGCCGGCATGATCCTGCATTCGCTGCGCCGCGCCGAAAACATCCACTGGCAGTCGCTCGATGTCGGCAAGCGCGCCCGCGCCGATATGAAGAACCAGCGGCCGGCCGTGTTCTGGTTCACCGGGCTTTCGGGCTCGGGCAAGTCGACCATCGCCAATCTGTTAGAAAAAAAGCTGTTCGCCACCGGGCGCCATACCTACATTCTGGATGGCGACAACGTCCGTCACGGCCTCAACCGCGATCTCGGTTTCACCGACGCCGATCGTGTCGAAAACATTCGCCGCGTCGCCGAAGTGGCACGCCTGATGGCCGACGCCGGGCTGATCGTCATCGTGTCGTTCATCTCGCCGTTCAGCGCCGAGCGGCGCATGGCGCGCGAACTGATGGCCGACGGCGAATTCGTCGAGGTGTTTGTCGACACACCCTTCGAGGAATGCGCCAGGCGCGATCCGAAGGGTCTCTATGCGCGGGCGTTGAACGGCGAGATCAAGAATTTCACCGGCGTCGATTCACCGTATGAGGTGCCGGAAAAGCCCGAAATTCATCTCAAGACACTCGGCAGATCGGCCGAGGAGATGGTGGACGCCCTGGAACACTGGCTGAACGAGCGGGACATTGCCGAAGACCAATATGACAGCGGCGGCGGTATCTGACGACGAAGCGGTGCTCGCCGTCTTCGAGCACCTTGCCCTGGCGGCGGGGCGCGAGGTGATGCGCGTCTTTCGTGCCGGCTGTGCGGTCGACAGCAAGTCGGACAGTTCGCCAGTGACGGAGGCGGATCGCGAGAGCGAGAAGATCATCCTTGCCGGGCTGCGCGCCGCATTTCCCGAGATTCCGTGCGTGGCCGAGGAAGAAGCTTCGGCCGGCATCACGGCGCCAGATCTCGGCGACGCCTTCTTCCTGATCGATCCTCTCGACGGCACCAAGGAGTTCGTCAACCGCAGGACCGATTTCACTGTCAACGTCGCGCTGGTTCGCCATGGCGTGCCTGAGATCGGCGTTGTCTTCGCGCCTTGCACCGGCCGCTTCTTTTCCGGCCGGCCGGGCAAAGCGGAAACGATCGAGATCAATGGCGACTACGAGATCGTCGATCGCCAGCCGATTTCGGCAAGGGCCGGTATGGTGCCGCTAACCGTCGTTGCCAGCCGCTCCCACAACACGCCGGAAACCGACGCCTATATCCGCGCGCTTGGCGCCGCCGAGATCGTCTCGGTCGGCTCGTCGCTGAAATTCTGTCTCGTTGCCGGCGCCGAGGCAGACGTCTATCCACGCTTCGGCCGCACCATGGAGTGGGATACGGCCGCGGGTGACGCGGTGCTACGCGCCGCCGGCGGCATGACGCGCACGCTGGATGGTGAGCCGCTCGCCTACGGCAAGCGCAACCAGAGTGACGACGAGGATTTCGCCAACCCGCATTTTATCGCCAGCGGCAAGGCTGCTGGATTTGGCTAGACGGTGATTGCGCCGTTCCAGACCCGTACGAAAGTGCGGGTGTTGCACGTGACTTATGCAAGCGACCTCAGATACTGCTCGAGATCTGTAAACACAGCGGTACGATCCCATCCAGCCGACAGTTGGGTCGGCGTGGCCGATTCGCTTCGTGTGCGGTCGATGCTGCGGGGCCTTCACACGGGTGTATCCAAATTGCTGTATACCGATAGACTTGAACGGCTATACGAGCGAGTGATGGCGTTCCACATCAAAAATCCCGAGACCGACGCACTGGCCCGCCGGCTCGCCGCACTTACGAGGACTGCTCTGACAGAGGCCGTCCATGCCGCGCTCAAGCATGAGCTTGAGCGCGAACAGGCTAGACCGTCCCTCGTAGAGATCGGCGTCAGGTTCTGCCGTGATCTGCGAGCCCGGGGCAAGCCTGATCGCGGCAGGCCCGCCGACAAGGCGTTTCGCGACAGCCTGTACGAGAATCACTGATGTTCATCGACGCCTCGGCCCTGACGGCGCTGATGACCAACGAGGATGATGCGCGAACTCCTGGCCGGGACCCGGCGCGCCTGAACGGTGTTGAACCGGACTTTACTTGGCTGGCCACGGTCCAGATTGGATCACGTTCAAGAACCTAAAGTGCGGCGGGCTTGCTTCGGATGGTTAAGGCCAGGAGCGCCTCCGAAAGTCGTTTCTTCGCCCGCTCCACCCCGTTCTCGTCGATTGCCTCAACATCGAGGAACAAGTCGAGACCAGTCGCATGCTCGCTGATGACCTGAGGGCGCTGGGCGAGTTCACCCAGGAGGCCCTCGACTTCGTAGGGGACAACCTCCCGGCTGATCCCCTTCATGGCAATGGGTGCTAACGGACGCGCCCGGACAAGGTCGCGCACGAGCGCGTAAGTCTCATAGCTGAGGCAGATGCCGCCGGGCTCGGCAATCGACTGCAGCCGGGCCGCCAAGTTCGCCTCGGCTCCAATGATCGTGTAGTCCATCCGATCATCGGAACCGAAGTTCCCAACATTGCAATAGCCCGTGTTGATGCCCATACGAGCTCGGAAGGGCCGTTCAACTCCGCGGTCATGCCACACCCTGTTCAACTGCTCCAGCCGACGCTGCATGTCGACAGCCATGCGCAAGCAGGCTCTCGCGTCTTCCTCGACGCCTTGCGTCTCGGGGTCTCCGAAGAACACAAGAAGCGCGTCGCCGATGAACTTGTCGACGGTGCCGCCGTGTTTGAGCGCGATCGTCGACATCTCGGTGAAGTACTCGTTGAGGAGAAGCGTCAAGTCCTCGGGCTGGAGCCGTTCCACGATCGCGGTGAAATCCTTGACGTCGGAGAAAAAGATTGTGAGCTTCTTGCGCTCGGTCGCGATGGTGACGTCCTTCTGGCCGCTGAAGATACTTTTGTAAATTTGAGGCGAAAGGTATTTGGCGATCTTCAATGAAATCGCGGCCAGGAAGTCGTTTGCCTCCGAAAGCTCCTTGTTGATGCCCTGAATCAACGCGGACTGCCGACGCTGCAGGAGAATGAACGTCAGGCCCGCCGCCGCCGCGAAACCGAAATACAGGAGCAGATACTTGAAGGTCAGCACGTTCGCAGCAATAGGCTGATTGACTGATATCTCCTGGATCCCTCGGACATCCCCCACCTTCCAGTCCGTCTTGGGGCTGTCCGGGTGTGAGTTATGGCAGGTCACGCACACTTGTCCCATTATGACAGGGGCCGCGGCGCGCACCTGCCGGTCAAACAGTGAGCCCGAGACCTCGATGATCGGCTCCTTCGGGTTGGCGCGCAAAGCCAAGATTGCATTCCGCTCGAACGCATCGAGCTGGTGGGGCGCGCGACCTTTGAAAGGCAGATCCGAGACGAACCGATATTTGACCGAGCCGTCATGAGCGCTGATGCGGTTGCCCAGTTCGATCGAGAGGGTTGCTGGAATAGGGATCGCGCCTGGCACGTCCCGGTAGTTGTGCGTCGCAGTCACGGCGCCGTTAGCTTGCAGCACGCGTCCCACGACGTCGCTGCCGTAGAATCCGCGCATTTCGTCGATGATGCGGCTGATTTCGCTGGCTTGCCTGCGCAGCATCCGTTCCGATAGGTCTCGGAGGTCGAGCCAGGCTGCAACGGGCAGACCGACAAGGCCGATGACCACTGCCGCCACCAGGAGCGGTCCCATAGTGCGCTGCTGTCGCGCAATCTGTTCACCCAGTCCAGCCATTGTGCAAGCGCCCGGCCGTCTTAGTGTGTGAACTATAGCTCATTCCCGGCGCGGTACCAGAGTCAGTCTTGGCTCGATGAAAACACGTCAGCCCTGCAACGTCGGACCGACCTTGAGCGGTTGTTGCTAAGCCCCGACCGTTCACAGCGGATTTCGCATTCTGGCGCTGGACGGACAGTGAATCAGGAAAGGGATGTCGCAACGTCGGTTGTGGCCGGAATGCGCTCCGCGATAACCGCTCAGGAGTCAAAAATCACCTCTGACAAGGTTGAGACTTGCAGTCGGACAGCGGGTCGGAAAAGAAAGTGTCCCGCAAAACGTCTCCGCGCGTCGGTCGACTATGGAATGGGCCACCGCGGCGGGGCGGCGCGCGTTGCCGGCAGCATGACGCGGACCTGGATAGTGCGCCGCTCGCCTGCGGTAAGCGCAACCTGAGCGAAGACGAGGATTTCGCCAATTTGCATTTCATTGCCAGCGGCAACGCTGCCACGGCCGCTTAGGCATCATTATGAACTCCAATCCCGTTCCCGGCTCGTCGGCCCCCAATGACGCCGTCGCGGATGCGACGCCTGAGTGAGGCACTTGTTCTCAGGCGAACGCTCGCGGCAGGGAATAACCATCCGGTGTGGATCGTGGCAGCGGCCTTTTCGCGTGTTAGACTGCTTGCATGGAGATCGACGCCGACAAGATCGACGAAGCCGTTCTGGGCCTGCTTTGGCTGACGCTGCATGAAGAGAGGCGCGCCTGGAAGGGGTTGGATTGGAATGCTCTGGATCGCTTGCACGAGAAGGGGCTGATCGCAAATCCGGCAAACAAGGCGAAGTCGGTGGTTCTGACAGATGAAGGACTGCGGCGTGCTGAGGAGCTATTCCGAACCCTGTTCACCCGCGCGGCGCCCTGAGCCAGATTGCGGGACGGGTGCCTGCGAGCTGATAGCGCACATGGCTGAATTTCGCGCTGACCGCAGGCGGGACGGCCAGTGCTCTCGCCGTGGCGGATAAATTGGTATTCGAACGGGCGCATCCAGTCTGTTAAAGGCAGTGGCAGAGAACACCGCAGCCGCGGCCCTCAATCAACGGCATTGTCGCGAGGTCCACCATCCGCAAGATGCTTTCTGCCGGCGAAGCGGCCTGCGACCCGGAGAACCGGCTTATTGCGGCCCAGCTCGAGAGGAGTTGGGAAGCCACGCTCAGGCGCGTGGAGACCTGCGAGGCCCGGCTGAGCGAAGTCAAGCGTGTGGAGCCTGTCGACGCGGTTCCGGACTTCACGGGCCTTGCCCAGGATCTCGAGGCCACCTGGAACGCGCCGGGTGTCGACATGCGCTGTCGTCAGCAACTGCTGCGCGCGCTCATCAAGGACATCGTGGCGGATGTCGATGACGATGCGCGCGACGTGATCTTGACCATCCACTGGCACGGAGGCCAGCACTCGCAGGTACGGGTTCGCAAGCCCAAATCCGGAGAGCATGGCCAGCGTACGCCTGAGGAGGCTCTGGCGATCATGCGATCCATGGCAACCCGGTGGTCGGATGCCGAAATCGCTGCCACACTCAACCGCATGGGCATGCAGACCGGTCAGGGAAAGACCTGGACCGCGCGTCGCGTCCAATCGCTGCGCACGGTGCACAAGATCAGCGGCTATCGCTCGTCCGACAAGAATGGCGAGTGGATCACTATGTCGGATGCGGCCGCGAAGCTCGGCGTGTCGCACGTCAAAATCCGCCGGTTCATCAGGGATGGCCTCTTACCCGCCGAGCAGGTCATGCGCGGCGCGCGCTACCAGATCCGCGCCAGCGACCTCGAAGACGAACGGATCAAGGCCGAACTGGCGCGCAATACTCCGGGTCGCATCCACGACGATAACCAGGAATCGCTGTTTTCCGCCATTTGAAAAGGAGGTGCATAATGAATCTGGGGGTTCTGTGTAGTCGCGGGCGCGATTGGGCAGGCACCCACGGGTCGCGACTACATTGAAGCCTGATTGAACTGAACCGCGGGATGGCGGGCGGGGCTATGGGGATTTAGGGCTCGACAGTGTGTCCGAGGCGCCGGAGCGGGCTCGCCGATCGCTCTTGGGCGGTCGCCCGTCGTCGCGATACAGGACCATCTGCGACGCGAGAGACGGCGCCATTTGGGTCGTTGACGCTGAGGTGCAGCGTACCGCGCACCGGCGACCGGACCGGGCTCAATCCATTCGCTGTCCTGCCGCCAACGGCGCCATCACCCAACGCGTCAGTCGCCTTCGTGTTGTCGCACCTTGCGTTAGCGACTGCATCTTCTGCGACTTGGAGAGAACATCGGCAAGCGCTATCCGCGGCCAAGATGGTCCGGCAATTCAGCCGCTGTCGTGGCGGCCGGGAGCGCACTTGCAGCTTCTGGCATCCTAAAAGCGATGGCAGACATTCAAGCAGGTGGGATTGAAGTCTCAACTGATCCAAAGGCGAAGATCCCGAACGGACCTTTCAATGACCGCGTCGTGCCCATCCCGTCTCTTCCGACGATCGCCGACCAGGGACCTGGGAACACTACCATAAACTGCGGGAACATTGGAGCGGCAAGGCCACGAGTTACTCGCTCGCGCTTGGCCGACGCTGGCTACGCCGTACCAGAAGGTTGGCCACGACCAGGAGCACTATAGACAGCGCCATCATCAGGGTCGCGGCGGCGGTGATTGCCGGGGAGAGCTTCTCGCGCAAGCCGATGAACATTTCGAGCGGCATGGTGCGTTGGTTGGCGCTGGCCAGGAACTGTACCACGACGACCTCGTCGAACGAGGTAACGAAGGCGAAAGCGGCGCCTGACAGCACGCCGGGCAGGATCAGCGGCAGCATCACCCTGAAGAACGATGTGATGGGCTTTGCTCCGGAGATGGCGGCAGCGCGCATCAGATTGCGGTCGAAGCCGGTGAGGCTCGCTCCCACCGTGACGACGACGAAGGGACTGGCGAGCGCGGTGTGCGCCAGGATGATGCCGGCATAGGTGCTGGCCAGGCCGACGCGGGCATAGAACAGATAAGAGCCGACGGCGGTGATCACCACCGGCACGATCAGCGGCGACAGCAGCAGCGGCATGACGATGCGGCGGCCGGGAAACTTCTCGTCGGAAAGCGCAATCGCTGTCAACGTGCCGAGTATCGTCGCGATCAGCGTCGTCCCGAACGCAACGATCAGGCTGTTGCCGATCGCCGATTGCCAGCGTTGGGTGCCAAGCACGACCGCGTACCAGCGCGTCGAAAATCCCTCCAGCGGAAAGATGAAGAAGGCGCCGCTGTTGAACGACAAGGGGACGGGAACGACGATCGGCACGAGCAGGAACAGGATCACCATGCCGCACCACAGCCACAGCAGGGTGATGCGGATTCTTTCGCCTGTCGTCGGATAGGGAGACAGCAGCATGGCTACACCAGCTTGAGACGGTCGAGGCCGAGGATGCGGGCGAAGATGCCAAACAGCGCCAGGGTGAAGACGAGCAGGATGAAGCTCAGTGCTGCCGCCATCTCCCAGTTCAGCTCGACATTGACGTAGTTGGCGATGAAATTGCTGATCAGCTGGTCGCTTGCACCGCCGATGAGCGCCGGCGTGATGTAGTAGCCGAGGCACAGAATGAAGGTGAGCAGGCAACCGGCCATGACGCCCGGAAAAACCTGTGGAAGATAAACGCGGCGGAACGCGGTGAAGGGTTTTGCGCCGAGCGAATAGGCGGCTTTCATCTGCGAGGCCGGGATCGTGCGCATAACGCTATAGATCGGCAGCAGCGTGAACGGCAGCTGGATATGGGTCATGGCGATGATCAGTCCGATGCGGCTGTACATCAGCTCAAGCCGGTCGTCGGCAATGCCGAGCCACAAAAGCAGGTCGTTGACCAGGCCGAATTTCTGCAGGAGCACGGTCCAGGCCGCGGTTCGCACCAGGATCGACGTCCAGAATGGCAGCAGCACCGCGACGATGAGGATGGCGGCGAGGCCCTTGGGTACCGAGGCGATGAGATAGGCGAGGGGGAAGCCCAGTATCAGCGTAGCCAGCGTCACCGCCGCGGCGACGAAGAATGTGCGCATGAACACCTGCAGGAAGATCGCCTGTTGCGGCGGCACTCTTTCAATGCCTCCATCGGCGTTCCAGCGCAGATCGAGCGCGCTCAGCAGGTAGAACGACGTCACGCTATGGGTGCCGCTCTCGATGACCGGCCACGTGCCCGGCGCCGACCAGAACGGCACGGCTTTCATCACCTCCAGCGGCGGCCTGTCGGCAGCCTCAAGTTGGCGTACCGTCTTGAGCACCTGGCTGCGCGCACCGGGCAGGCGGGCGTTCAGGCTTTTGGCGAGCTCATATGCCGTGCCCATGGCCTGATTGTCCCTGAGGTCGGCGGCAAGGGCCAGGAAGGCGGCATCTCCTGGCAGTCCCGCGCCGTTCCAGCCGCGCAGCGCCTGGCTGGTCTGCGGCAAAGCGTCGGCAATCGTCGGGTCATAGACGGCGCGCGATAGCAGCAGGACGATCGGGATGCCGAAGCTCAGCGCCAGGAGCACAAGCAAAGGCGCCGCCAGCGCCAGTGACCGCAGCCGATCGCCGAACTCGGCGCGCCGAAGTTTTGCCGTGACCGATTTCGCCGCTTTGATATCGGCGGCCGACCGGTCGCGCGCGAGGCGCGGCCGTTCCAGCTTCGTGGGCTCAAGCGCCGTCATTTTTCCTATTGCGCGAGCCAGGCGTTGAAGCGCTTGACCAAATCCTCGCCGTAATCGCCCCAGAATTCGGTGTCGGCGACCAGGTAAGCGCTCATATGGTCGGGCGCATTCGGCAATTTGGGCAAGGCGTCCGGCGCGACAAAGGAAGCTGCATCGGTGCGCACCGGCCCGTAGGTGATGTAGCTGGCCAGCTTGGCGTTGATTTCCGGCTGGCTGATATAGGCAAGGTACTTGTAGGCCAGGTCCGGACTCTTGGCCCCTTTCGGAATGGCGATCATGTCGTATTCGAGGATTTGGTTGTTCCAGACGATCTTGAACGGCGCCCCATCCTTATCGATGGCGTTCTGGATACGGCCGTTCCAGGCGGTGGTCATCACCACTTCCTTGGATGCAAGGAGCTGCGGCGGCTGTGCGCCGGCATCCCACCAGACGATGTCTTTCTTGATGGTGTCGAGCTTCTTGAAGGCGCGGTCGACGCCTTCCGGCGTGGCCAGCACCTTGTAGACATCGGCCGGCGCGACGCCATCGGCCATCAGCGCCCATTCCAAATTCTGCGCCGGGAACTTGCGCATCGCTCGCTTACCGGGAAACTTGGTCGTGTCGAAGATGTCGAGCACCGAGGTCGGCGCCTCTTTCAGCACGTTGGGATCATAGGCGAGCACGTCGCCATAGGCGTCGAGGCCGACGCCGCAGTCGAGCGCGGAGCCTTCGAGGAATTTTTCGCGCGGCGCGATCTTGGAATAGTCGAGGCGCTCGAGAATGCCGGCGTCGCAACCTTGCAGCACGGTCGCGGTCTCGACCGTCACCAGGTCGATCGGCACGTTGCCGGTGTCGACCATGGCTTTGACCTTGCCGAGATCGCCGAGATATTCCTGCTCGACGATCCTGGCACCGGTCTCCTTGCTGAACGGCTCGAACCATGCCTTGCGCTGGGCATCCTGCCAGGCGCCGCCGCTGGCCATGATCGAAAGCTCGTCGGCGAAGGCGACATGTCCTGAGGTGATGAATGCTGTGGCTGCCGCAAAGGCGAACAGCCGGGCTCTTGTAATTTTCATTGTTGTTATTCCCCTGTTTTCGAGATGGAACCGTCCGTTGCGGCATCTGCCGGAAAGGCACGGCAGTCGTTGGGCGCGCAGGAAACCGTGACCGGTCCCCCGTTGCCCATGGTCGTTTCGGGGCCGATCTTGACCGTCAGCACCTGTCCGTTTTCCAGCCGGGCCAAAAGACGCTGGTGGTCGCCGAGATAGATGCGGCCTTCAACCGTGGCGGCCAGCCCATTTGCTCCGTTCGAGGCGGGCGCAAGCTTCAGCCGCTCCGGGCGGATAGCGACATGGCAGGCATCGCCCTCCGCAACACCGATGGCGAGCGCCGTGACCGAACCGCCGCCGTCCAGCGCGACGCGGCACTCCTTGCCAGAGACGCGCTCGACCTTGCCGAGCAGGGTGTTGTTCTCGCCGATGAAGCTCGCGACGAACGAAGTTTGCGGCGCGTTGTAGAGATCATCCGGCCAACCGAGCTGGGCAATCCCGCCATTGTTAAAAACGGCGACGCGGTCCGACATGGTCAGCGCCTCGCTCTGGTCGTGCGTCACATAGACTATGGTGACACCGAGCATCGTGTGAAGTTGCTTGATCTCGAGCTGCATGTGCTCGCGCAGATTCTTGTCGAGCGCACCGAGCGGCTCGTCCATCAGCACCAGGCTCGGCTCGAACACCAGCGCGCGGGCAAGCGCGACGCGCTGCTGCTGGCCGCCGGAAAGCTGTGCCGGCCGCCGGTCGCCGAACTGCCGCAGCCGCACCATGTCGAGCGCGCGGCCGACGCGGGCTGCGACTTCCGTCTTGGTAATCTTGCGAACGGAGAGCGGGAAGGCGACGTTCTCCTCGACGCTCATGTGCGGAAACAGCGCGTAGCTCTGGAACACCATGCCGATGTTGCGCTCGTAGGGCGGCAGCCTGTCGACCGACCGGCCTTCAAGCGCAATGACGCCTCTGGTCGGCCGTTCGAAGCCTGCAAGCATGTTGAGCGTCGTCGTCTTGCCCGAACCGGAGGGTCCAAGAAGGGTGAGGAACTCGCCGCGCGCAACGCCGAGGTTCAGCCGCGATACCGCGAACGTGCGGCCGTCATAGGACTTCTCGACATCGATGAATTCGACAAATCCTTGGCTGCCGGCATCGGCTGCCCGTGCAGGACCGGCGCTGTCACGCGACAGGGCTGTCGCTTCGGCCATCACGGACGCAAGTCCGTCGATCTGCGGCAGAAGCTGCATGTCGAAACGAGTTGGCGTTTACCGTGCATGTATGGGTCTCGCATGACGCTGCCGCACAATGGCGGCAAACCAAACTTGTATGCTCACACAATCGATCGCAAAAGAACCATAGATGCAGACAAGTTTGGCCGTCAAGCGGCTTTCTTCGGGATTGTGTGAGATTGTTCGGGCCGGATTTTAAAAATACCTGCCGGACAAGTGCTATTGTCTGGAGCATTGTCTTATGCTAGATGCGCCGATAGCCAGAGCGTCAACACACCGAAACCGCCAATCCGCATGCTTCAGGACCTGCAACTCGCCTCGGATGAAGGCCCGGTCTATCGGCGTCTTGCGGACGCTATTGCGGAACGGATCACGGCCGGCACACTTGCAGTTGGAGACCGGCTGCCGCCGCAGCGCGAGATTGCCCGCGCGCTGGGCATCAATGTCACCACGGTGACGCGCGCACTGTCGACGCTGCAGCAGCGCGGCCTGCTCGAAGCGCGGCCCGGACGCGGCACAACGGTCGCGGCCCGCAATGGCGGCGAAAGGCCAGGTTTCGTGTCAGCGCCGAGCGACGACACCGGCGTCATCGATCTTTCCGTCAACAGACCTGCGACCTCGGCCTATCTCGATGCGCTTGGGCTGCTGCTGCCGCGCCTGTCGAAGGACCGGCACTATGCCACGCTTCAGGACTATCATCCGCCCGAGGGGCCGCTTTGGGCGAGGATGGCAATCGCCGAGTGGATGCGACCGGTGGCCGGGGAAGGCGATCCCGGCCGCGTGGTGCTGGCGGCGGGCGCCCAGCATGGGCTGGATTGCGTGCTTGGCGCGGTGACCAGGCAAGGCGAGGTCGTGCTCGCCGACGAAGTGACCTATCAGGGCATCAATGCACTGTGCCGGGTGCATGGGCTCGACCTCAGAGGCGTCGCGATGGACCGTGGCGGCATGCGGGCCGACGCGTTCGATGTGGCCTGCGCGCAGCTCCGCCCACGTGCGGTCTTCCTGGTGCCGACCCTGCACAACCCGACGACCATCACGCTATCCGAAGAGCGCCGGCACGAGCTGATAGCTGTCGCCCGCCGCCACAACGTCCTAATCATCGAAGATGACGTCTACCGCCCCCTGGCAGACAATCCACTGCCGTCGCTTGCCAGCCTCGAGCCCGAACTGACGATCCATATCGGCGCCATGTCGAAATGTCTTGCCCCTGGGCTGCGCCTCGGTTTTGTGATCGCGCCACGCGCCATAGCCGGCCAGGTCGCAGCGGCGTTGCGTATCAACTGCTGGAGCATCAGTCCCTTGACGGCGCTGATCGGCGCGCGGCTGATAGAAGAGGGCCTGGCGGCGCGCATAATAGAAACGCAGAAGCAGGAGCTGCGCCAGCGCCAGGCCATCCTCACTGAAATCCTCGGCCGCTACGATGTCCAGAACCACCCAACCTCGACCCACGCCTGGCTGCGCCTTCCGGAGCCGTGGCGGGGCGCGGGTTTCGCTCGCACCTGCCTGGAACGTGGCGTTGCCGTGCTCCCCGGTGATGCCTTCGCCGTTGGGCGCGAGCCGGTACAGCACGGCGTGCGTATCAATGTCGGCGCTGCGCGCTCGCTCGACGATCTGCGCACGGCCCTGAACTCGGTGGCCGAACTGTTATCTGCCGGCCATCTTCAATTGCCTGGTTTCGTCTAGGAATTTAAAGATGGCAGCGTCGGAAACGGTCGAAATCGCCATCGTCGGTGCCGGCGTTGTCGGACTGGCAACTGCACTCCGGCTCGCAGCTGAGGGTTGCGAAGTCCTGCTCATCGACCCCAATGAGCCGGGCTCCGGCGCCTCGTTTGGCAATGCCGGAACGATCGCCGAATATGCCTGCATGCCGGTCGGCAATCCGGCTCTGCTGCGCGCGCTGCCAAAGCTGCTTCTCGATCCCGACAGCCCTTTTTCCTTGCGCTGGCCGGCGCTGTTGCAGCTTGCGCCATGGCTGGTTCAATTCGTGCGGCAATCGCTTCCCGCCGCTACCCGCGCCAATGCGCTGGCGCTCGCCGGTTTACTGGCCGAGGCCCCGCCGGCCTGGGAAGAGATGGTGGAGGAGGCTGACCTGACAGACCTGCTGCGCCGCAACGGCTGTCTCTACCTGTATCGCCGCGAGAGCGATTTCGCCAAGGCCGCTGGGGGCAGGGCGCTGCGCGCCGGGTTTGGCGTCCATCAAGAGGTTCTGACGCCGGAAGCGGTGGCCGCGCTGGAGCCTGGCCTGCCCGCGACCGGGGCCAGCGGTCTGTACTTCCCCGACTCGATGAATGTCACCGATCCCGAGACAGTGATGCGGCGGCTGCTCGATGCCGCGGCCGACCGCGGCGTTTCGGTGGCGCAGGCTGAGATAACCGGACTGCGGGTTGAGGCGGACGGTGTCAGGCTCAGCGGTTCCGGCTTTAACATCAAGGCGAACACGGTGGTTATCGCCGCGGGCGCGCAATCGCGGGCGTTGGCCATACAGGCCGGCGACAGGATTCCGCTCGAGACCGAACGCGGTTATCATCTCGAATTTCCGACCGAAGCGCCTCTGCTCAATCGTCCGGTCTGTCCGGTCGATCTCGGCTTCTACATGACGCCGATGGCCGGCCGGCTGCGTGTCGCCGGAACCGTCGAGCTCGGCGGACTTGCAGCGCCGCCAAATGCGCGCCGGCTGGCGCTGCTCGATCGCGGTGTCAGGCAGTTCTTTCCACAACTCGGCCAGCCTTCATCCGAATGGCTCGGGTTCCGGCCATCGCTGCCCGATTCCCGCCCGGTCATCGGCGCGTCGCGCGGCAGCTCGAGGGTGATCCACGCTTTCGGCCACGGCCATCTCGGCCTGACGCTGGCGCCGATCACGGCGCGCCTGATTGCCGAGCTGATCATTGGTCGCGGCGATCCAGCGCGCATAGCACCCTTTGCGGTGGACAGGTTCGGCGCCTGAAGTCCACGCGGGCTGCGAAAAGACAACGTCGCCTGGGTTCGGAGGTGGGAGAGTGAATTTTCTGCCTTGGCAATGGTCAGCTCGCACGCGGAAAGCAGACCATCTGCCAGGGTGGCGCAACCGCGACCTCAGCGGCGGCGCCAGCATTGTCAGGTTTGGCGGGCGGTCAAGTCGACCGGAATGACCGACATTGCTGAAGGGTTTCGGGTGCCGTCAGGCGTACGAAAGTCTCTGATGCAGGAACCCGCGGGCCGCAGGCGGTGAGCTATGGGGATTTGTGTTTCGGGGTGTGCCAGCGCCTGTCGCGAACTTCCGCATAGGACGCGGTGGGCATGTCGTGGAAGCGGCTTCCGGGCCAGGTCGCAGAGCCTGTAGCGTTGATTCCGACGGGATTGGTGTGCGTGACGACCGGCGTCACGGCAACGTGCACATAACATCCCGTTGACCGGCGCCAGCATGGCGCGGCCGTGTGGACAAACGGTCCATGCCGGGTCATGGGGCGTTCTCCCGGTTCGGCGCCCTTGAGGCAGGCGGTGCACGAGGCTGGCACCACCGTTCGAACCTCTCGATGACGACCATGCGCCCGCCGCAGCAAGGGCAAGGCCGGCGGACGTCAGCCGGTTCTTCCGAAGTGTCGTCTTGGGGCGGCAGATCGACGTTCAGCAGTTCGCGCGCGAGTGCGAGGCTGGCCTTGCGGGCGGAGGTGGCGAGCAGCCCATAGTGACGGATGCGGTGGAACCCACGCGGCAGGACATGGAGCAGGAAGCGGCGGATGAACTCGTCGGTGGCAAGCGTCATGGCGCGCTGGCGCTCGACACCATCGCGGCGATAGTCCTTGTAGCGGAAGGTGACTCCAGCCTCGTCGAAGGCGATCAGGCGGCGGTTCGAGATCGCGACCCGGTGCGTGTAGCGCGACAGGTAGGCGAGCACCGCTTCCGGCCCGGCGAAGGGCGCCTTGGCATAGACCACCCAGCGCTTGTTCCGGACCGGCGACAGGTGCCGCAGGAAGGCCTGCCGCTCGATGAGACGAGCAAGGGTGCCGAAGAAGGCGAGCCGATCGGCGTCGTGCAGCGCGATCAGCCGGGTGAGGAACAGGCGGCGGAACAACTTGCCCAGTACTCTGACCGGGAGCAGGAAGGCCGCGCGCGACGATATCCAGCGGCTCCCGTCCGGCGCGATGCCGCCGCCCGGCACAATCATGTGGACATGCGGATGGTGGGTCATTGCCGAGCCCCATGTGTGGAGCACGGCAGTGATGCCGATGCGCGCGCCGAGGTGCTTCGGATCGGCGGCGATGGTCAGCATCGTCTCCGATGCCGCCTTGAACAGCAGGTCATAGACCAGCGCCTTGTTGTGGAACGCGATCTCGGCGACTTCGGCCGGGAGCGTGAATACGACATGGAAGTAGCCGACCGGCAGCAGGTCGGCTTCGCGCTCGGCGAGCCATGTACGCGCGGCCGCGCCCTGGCACCTGGGACAGTGCCGGTTACGGCAGCTGTTATAGGCGATCCGCCATTGGCCGCAGTCCGCACAGGCTTCGACATGACCACCCAATGCAGCGGTGCGACACTGTTCGATCGCCGACATGACCTTGAGCTGCTGCAAGCTCAGATGCCCGGCGTGGGAGATCCGGTATCCGGGGCCGGCAGCACGGAAGATATCGGCGACCTCCAGGTCGGCGCGCACCGGTTCAGCCGGACGGCGTCTTGCCTTCCATCAGCGCCATCAGCCGGTCCAGCGGCCCTGCGACCGCGTGGATCGTCCGGGTCGAGACCTTGGTGTAGAGCGCTGTCGTTTCGAGCTTGCAGTGCCCGAGCAGCACCTGGATGACGCGAATGTCGACATCCTGCCCGAGCAGGTGGGTGGCGAAGCTGTGCCGCAGAGTATGCGGGCTGACGCGCTTGCGGATGCCGGCGACTTCGGCGGCTTCCTGAACCGCGCGATGGAGTTGCCGCGACGAGATCGGATCGGTGCAACTGCGCCCCGGGAACAGCCAGCCATGCGGAAGCATCACCCCGCGACGCCTGCCTTCGCGCCACCACACCCGCAGCAGTTCCAAGAGTTGCGGCGAGAGCATGGCGTTGCGAACCTTGCGTCCTTTGCCCTGTTCGACGCGGATCAGCATGCGTGTGCTGTCGATATCATCGACCTTGAGGTGCGCGACCTCCGATACGCGCAGACCCGCGCCATAGGCGACACCGAGCGCGGCCTTGTACTTGATGCCAGGTGCTGCTTCGAGCAGCCGCGCCGCTTCCTCCACGCTCAGCACGTCCGGCAGCTTGCGTGGATGGCGCATGATCACCAGCACACGTGCCAGATCCCGCCGCTTCAGCGTCACCAGGAACAGGAACCGCAGTGCCGAGACCGCGCCATTGATCGTCGCAGGGCCGACGCCGCTCTCATGCTGATGCAGCTGGAATCGACGGATGTCCTCAGCCCTCGCAGTGTCGGGCGAGCGGCCAAGGAACACAGCGAAGCGCCGGACGTGACGAACGTAGTCTTGCTGGGTATGGGAGCCCAGGCCACGCATGAGCATGTCGTGCTGCATGCGCTGGCGAAGCGGAGAGATTGGTGCATCGGTCGACAGGGTAGCCATGGCGAGTTCCTCTCGTTGAAGGGAACTCCATGGTCAGATCGACCCCTCTACCCGCTCAAGTCAAAATGGCAGTCGCGCCATCTCAGAACGAGGCGCCCCTCCCGCGAAGCGGGTTCGTGCATTAGGCGCAAAGCTGCCTAAAGCGAGTGGGACATCAGAGCCATTCTGCGTCGATGTTCACGCTTCGTGCTTGGAAGCCGCATAAAAAGGCAATGTGGAATGCACAAAGCAGCACGAGGAGTGGACCCGTTCTTAACGCGTAGGCCCCGCTAACATCGGCTGGGTCCGCATTCAGCTAATCCGGCCGTGCTTCCGACGCGACAGCGTCCAGGAGCAGGGTAACCTCGACATTGACGCTGGTAATGGCTTGCAAGTGAAGGGGCTGATTGGCCCAACGGGCGATGGAGACTACCAACGAGTAGTCCTCAACCGGCACCTCATGGATCTTGATCGACGTCCCCGTACGATCCAACAGCAAAAGCAAAGGAGTCGTCCCCTCGTCAGATTTGCTCGCGATGGCGGCAACTCGCTGAACATCCACGTGGCTGTCAACGCGAACATTGAAGAGTATTCGGCCTCCAGATTTATCGGCGCAGTCGCCTGCTACAGTATCGAAGCTGGCCGCCGGAAAATCTGCCGCTTGGACAATCATCTCGATCAAAACCGTCTCAAGTTGTGGCGTGCTACCTCGGCTGATCGGCATCGTCTATCCCGGAGAGTCTGGCAGGGCGACGGGCATGACCTATGAAGCGTTTGGCCGGCGCACGGCCACCACCAACACGCCGGCCGGCGGCGGCTCTGCCGTTACCACCTTGTATACCCGGTGTGGCAGCGTGATCTGCCAGGCGCGCGATGCAGGCGACATTCGCCAATCTGTTCAGAGGCGTATTCCGTATCCACAGCTATGATCAATGCTCTTCCGATAAAGGTGTAGGACGCGATGCCCGTGACTTGCCGTGTCGCCAATTTTAGAAGTTTTAGAATAGTGGCATGGCGTCCGCGAAGGCCAGACTCCGCCAGTGCCTGAAGGTCAGCTACTGAGGCGCGCAACGAAGGACCGGCAGTGGCGCGCAAGACGGACTTTCGCAAAAACAGCTGTTATAGTGCTCGGCTGGCGGAGATAAATGATCCGGTTCGGCGCAGGCACCGTGGAGGGCTGTCATGCCGCTCAAGGTCATCGGAACGGGTTTCGGGCGCACCGGAACTGACTCCATGCGAGAGGCGCTCAACCTGTTGGGCTTCGGACCCTGCCATCACATGTTCGAAGTCGATGGGAGCGCCATTCAGAAGCAGCGCTGGAGGGCCTTAGCCAAAGGTGCGTCGGCAGACTGGGAGAGTCTGTTTGAGGGCTACTCATCCTGCGTGGACTGGCCCTCCTCTTATTATTGGCGCGAATTGATCGAAGCGTATCCGGAAGCACGGATCGTTCACACGGACCGCTCGGCCGAAAGCTGGTGGACAAGTATCGAAAGCGCGTTTCAGGTGACGCGCCGCGGTCAGGTCGACCCGGACTCTCTGGGGGAGACCCTCGTTTTCGGCAAGGTCTTTGCAGGACGCGTCGATCGCGCTCACGCGATAGCCGTCTACGAATCACATCGGCACGACGTACTCACCACTGTGCCGCCTGGCCGACTGCTCGTGCATGTACTCGGGCAAGGATGGGAGCCGCTATGCCGCCATCTTGGCGTCCCGATCCCGGAGCAGCCGTATCCTATGCGGAACAGCGCCGAGGAATTCCGGCGGCGGGCCGAGACACGCTAAACGGGCCTGCTTGAACCAAGGCGAAGCCGCCCTCCACGGCCGAAATGCGGCGCGATGCGATCGTTCACTGTGCCGTGCGGGTTCGAACCCGGCACGACGGCGAAAGTGACACGGCTGGATCCGGTTGTGCCGCCACTCAATCCACGACTTCTCTACCTCGGGGCAAAGCGACGCCAACGCCACAGCTAAAGCAGATGGCCGGAAAGGCAGTTCAGTCAGTGGTCGTCGCCTGCGGCCGGCAAAGATGGACCTGGCGGGCCAAATTCCGCCACGTCATTTTGCGAACGCGAACGCGTCCCAAAGATACGTTCAGCCCTCGATGGAGGCCAGCAAGTCATGGTTGATGACGTCCGCGTGCGTCGTCAGCATGCCGTGCGGGTAACCCGTATAGACCTTCAGAGTGCCGTTCTTCAGAAGTTTGACCGACAGCCTGCCCGAATCCTCGATCGGCACGACCTGTCATCGTCGTCATGCATGACCAGCGTGGGCACGGTGATCTTCTTCAGATCCTCAGTGAGAAGGCCTTGATGGCTTCATAGTGAGGCTTGGCGCTACTCATCATGGTAAGACAGTATGTCCGCCTCTGCGATGAGGTGGCTCGCCCTACAGTGCGCGTCCGAGCGTTGCTCGGGGCGGGCCGAGCCGATCCTCACCACAGGAGGACGAGCCACCTCATCGGCAGAGGCGACATACAGTCTTCCCAACATGCCCTGATGCTACCAATTCTGAATCACGCAACACAACAAAAGGCCTTCTTCGTTCAATCGACGGCGATTCGAGCTATTAGGGCCGTCTGCGAGTCTTTATGCTCCTCATCGAAGCGGATCGGCAGCGACACGCCGACGTCGGCATGGCTCAGTGCAACAACGTTCACGGAGGACGACATGTGTAGGATGATCATGGCAGTGCTAGGTCTGCTGCTCGCTAGCTTGCCGGCCACGGCGCGGGTCGTCCCATTCCCGCCAGGCTTCAAGACGCAATCGATCGAAACCAACGGCACGAGCCTTAATGTCCGCATCGGGGGACAGGGCCCCGCCGTCGTGCTGCTACACGGCTTCGGCGACAGTGGCGACATGTGGGCGCCTGTTGCGGCAAAGTTGATGCAAGATCACACCGTAATCGTGCCAGA
>NZ_JAMYNL010000026.1:0-66134 GCF_040319065.1 Mesorhizobium sp. M0968 | reverse complement strand
ACGCCAAAAATAGCCTGGTTGTAGCCCGGGGTGGTTCTCTACAACGTCTTATTGTTTTCCCCGCCTGGGGGCTGGGCCGGGGGGTTTTTTTGGTTTTTATTTTTTGGTTATGGCGCGCGCGGGGGGGGCGCGCGAAGCGGTCAGTTGGTGGCGGGCTTTGCCTTGTCCTGGTCCTTGAGCTGGCTCCAGGCATTCTGCTGCGCCAGCATCTGGCGAAGGTAAGCGACGTTAGCCTGCGCCTGATCCGGCGACAGCTCTTGCGAGGCGATCTTCTCTGCCTCGTCGAAACGGCCTTGCAGACCGACGACCAGCGCAAGGTTCTGGCGGACGCGGCTGTCTGCATTCGGCTGCTGGGCGGCTGAGCGCATATAGGTTTCGGCTGTGCGCAAATCACCTTCCAGCACGTACGACATGCCGAGATTGGAAAGGATCGACGGTTCGTTCGGCCTGAGGTCAAGCGCCTTGCGATAGCCTTGGCGAGCCTCGTCCTTCTGGCCGAGCTGGTCGAGAATAGCAGCTTCCGCCGATACCAGTTTCCAGTCAGGATATTCGGGCGTCTGGGCGCGGCGCACGGCATCGAGTGCCGGCTCGAACTGTCCGTTGGCGGCAAGCGCCTTGCCATAGGCGGCGAGCACGTCGCGATCCTTCGGCAAGGCGATCGCCAGCTTGCGCATCACCGCAAGCGATTGGTCTGCGTCGCCGTCCATCTGCAGCGCCGCGGCATAATTTGTCGCGATCCGCTTGTCGCTGGGGTTTTTCGAATAGGACTGGCCGAGCGCCATCGTAGCGTTGTGCAGTTCGCCCGCCGACATTGTTTCCAGCGGCTTGCCGCTTGGACGAGAAATCGAGCCAGTCGTCAATTTGCTGGTTCCGCAGCCGGCGACGCCTGCAGCAAGCACCATCATCAACACCGTGGTGATCAGCCTGTTTGCGCTGGCGTTCATCCTGCGGTTGGTCGGCATCGGCACCAGGGCTCCGTTCATGCGCGTGACCATTTGCGAGGTCATCTTTCCTCCCGCAGAAATATTCTGTTAACCCTAACGGAGAGTTAAGAAACGCAGACTCGGAAGCCGGAGGCCAGCGAATGCCTGTCGAACTCGTCGAGAAAGAATTGAGCAATGCGCTGCCGGTCCATCTGGTGGCGAAGGATGCTCTGGCGGCGGCGGGCCTTGCGCCATCCTCGGTCGCCTGGGCCAAGGCCAACGGCTTTTCCGGCGAGGCCGGCAGGACGCTGATCGTGCCTGGCGACAACGGCGCGATTGCCGGAGCCCTGTTCGGCACCGGTGATGGCGAGGGCGCACTGGCCATCGGCGCACTAGCGAGAGCCTTGCCCGCAGGCGAGTGGCATTTTGCGTCCGCACCGGCCAAGCCGGAGCTTACGGCACTCGCCGTGGCGCTCGGCGGCTATGTCTTCACCCGCTACGGCAAGAAGCCAGGCAAGACGCTTCGCCTCGCGCTGCCGGCAGGCACCGACGCCGCCCGCATCCGCCGCCTCGCCGATGGCATTTTCCTCGCGCGCGATCTGGTTAACACGCCGACCAGCGATATGGGCCCCGGGCAGTTGGAGAAGGCCGCCCGGACCTTGGCCGCGACGCACAAGGCCGAAATATCGGTGACCAAAGGCGACGATCTTCTTACCGCCAACTTTCCGATGATCCACGCCGTCGGTCGGGCTTCTGCCGACGCGCCACGCCTGATCGACATGATTTGGGGGCCGAGCAATGCCCCCAAGATAACGCTGGTCGGCAAGGGCGTCTGCTTCGATACAGGCGGTCTCGACATCAAGCCGTCCTCGGGCATGCTTTTGATGAAGAAGGACATGGGTGGCGCTGCCAACGTGCTGGGTCTCGCTTCCATGATCATGGCCACCGGGTTGAAGGTTCGGCTGCGCGTGCTCATCCCGGCTGTCGAGAATTCGATAGCCGGCAACGCCTTCCGGCCAGGCGACGTGCTGGTGAGCCGCAAGGGCATTACCGTCGAAATCGGCAACACCGACGCCGAAGGACGGTTGGTGCTCGCCGATGCCCTGGCCTTGGCCGATGACGACGAGCCGCAGATGCTGGTCGATATGGCAACGCTGACAGGCGCTGCCCGTGTTGCGCTCGGTCCCGACTTGCCGCCGTTCTATACCGGTGACGAGACGCTTGCATCCGAGCTGGCGGACGCCTCCGTTGCGGTCGAGGATCCGCTATGGCGGATGCCGTTGTGGAAGCCCTATGACGCCAAGCTGGCGTCGAAGGTGGCCGACGTCAACAACGTCACGCCGGACGGTTTCGCCGGCTCGATCACGGCGGCGCTTTTCCTGAAGCGCTTCGTGGAAAAGACCGCCGGCTGGGCGCATGTCGACATCTTCGCCTGGAACCCGTTCGACCGCCCGCACGGCCTTGCCGGTGGCGAAGCGCAAGGCATCCGGGCGCTGGAGCAGGTCATTTCGAACCGCTACGGCTGATTCTAGGACATAGCCGACGAAGGTTTTGACTGAAACGGAACCGAAACAATTTTCCGTCATGCTGGACGGATGTCGATTATCATGCGTCCAAGCCAAGCGTTGCGACTATGGCAACAGGTGGTGCTGTCGGAGGTGCGCGACGACGCGCCCGATCTCACCATGCGCCAGACGGCGATCCTGTTCACCATCTATCTCGATCCGCCGCCGCACACGGTGCGGGGGTTAGCCGCCCGCCTCAACGTCACCAAGCCGGTGATCACCCGTGCGCTCGATACGATGGGGGCGCTGAAACTGGTGTCGCGCCACCGCGACGAGCTCGACAAGCGCAACGTGCTGGTCAGGCGCACAGTCGAAGGCGCGCTCTTTGTCGAGCGCTTTGGCGATGTTATCATTGCCAGAGCCCAAGAGTTGCCAATTTGAACGAGTTGCCGATTTGACCGCCAGGGATGCCCGCCTCCATGCCTTCCGCTCCGATCTCGCCGACGCCAGGCTGCGAGGCGAGGTCGCCGCCGACCGTTTCGTCGCCGGCCGGCCGGCTCGCATATCAGCCTCCGTCGCCGACATCCGCAAGGCGCCGCGGCCGGACGCCGGCGTCGATACCCAGCTTCTGTTCGGCGAAGACGTCCTCGTCTTCGAGGACGTTGAGGGCTGGGCCTGGATACAGGCCGAGCGCGACGGCTATGTCGGCTATGTCGCCGACACCGTGCTGGGCGGTCGGGAGCATGCGCCCACCCATGTTGTCTCGGTGCCGCGCACTTTCCTCTATCCGGGACCGGATTTGCGGTTCCCGGTGAGCGGGGAGCTCTCGATGGGGTCATTGGTGGCGGTGACGGGCTCAGCGGAAACGCGCGGCACGCATTATGCTCTGCTGCCGTCCGGCCAGGCGGTCATCTCGGGTCATCTCAGGCCGGTCGCCGAGGTTCATCCCGACTACGTCGCGGTCGCCGAGGCGTTTCTCGGCACGCCCTATCTGTGGGGCGGCGTCTCCGGCTTCGGCATCGATTGTTCCGGTCTCGTGCAACTTGCAATGCACATGGCTGGCAGGCAAGTGCTGCGCGACACCGACATGCAGGCGGCGACCGTCGGCGAGCCGCTCGAACCCGGGCCGGATTTTGCCGGGTTGCGGCGCGGCGACCTGGTCTTCTGGAAAGGCCACGTCGCGATCATGACAGATCCGGAGACCATGATCCACGCCAACGGCCACACCATGCTGGTGTCGCGTGAAGGACTGAGGGAGGCGGTCGCCCGTATCGGCTATCTCTATGGCGGACCGACCGGGTTTCGCCGGCCGTAGCGCGAATCGATCACCTTTTGTTCTGATTCTGCTTGGCGATTGCGCGCCGCCGCGCTACGTCTGGCGCGTGACAGAGCAGCCGCGCCTTGCCGAACAGAATGCCGCCGTCGTCCTGCCCGAGCCATTTGTCAAATGGTTTGCGGAAAAGGGCTGGTCGCCGCGCGCCCACCAGATGGATTTGCTGGCCAAAGCCCAGGGCGGCCGGTCGGTATTGCTAATCGCCCCGACCGGCGCCGGCAAGACGCTGGCCGGGTTCTTGCCATCGCTGACCGAACTGGCCGGCCGGCCGAGGAGAAGGCCGGGGCAGGCGCATCGAGGCATCCACACACTCTACATCTCGCCGCTGAAGGCGCTGGCGGTCGACATTGAGCGTAATCTCGGCAAACCCGTCGAAGAAATCGGACTGCCGGTCACCGTCGAGACGCGCACCGGCGACACGCCCGCACACAAGCGCCAGCGGCAGAAGCTGGCGCCGCCCGACATTCTCCTGACCACGCCCGAGCAATTGGCGCTGCTGATTGCCGCGCCCGATGCCAGGCGCTTCTTCGAGGACCTGCGCTATGTCGTGCTCGACGAATTGCATTCGCTGGTGACCTCGAAGCGCGGGCATCTCCTGTCGCTCGGGCTGGCCCGGCTGCGCTCGTTTGTGCCCGCCCTGCAGACGATAGGCCTGTCGGCGACGGTCGCCGAGCCTGACGAATTGCGGCGCTGGCTGGTCAGCCAGAATCCACCGGGGCCGATGGCCGAACTGATCGTCGTCACTGGCGGCGCCAAGCCCGACATCTCCATTCTCGATTCGGAGGAGCGCGTGCCGTGGGCGGGACATTCGGCCCGCTACGCAACGCCGGAAATCTACAACGAGATCAAGCGCCACAAGACAACCCTGCTGTTCGTCAACACGCGCAGCCAGGCGGAGTTGCTATTCCAGGAGTTGTGGCGGGTCAACGAGGAGATCTTGCCGATCGCGCTGCATCACGGATCGCTCGACGTCGCGCAGCGCCGGCGTGTCGAAAAGGCAATGGGCGAGAACGCCCTGCGCGCCATCGTCGCCACGTCGACGCTTGACCTCGGCATCGACTGGGGCGACGTCGACCTGGTCGTCCATGTCGGCGCGCCGAAAGGTGCCAGCCGGCTGGCGCAGCGCATCGGCCGCGCCAACCACCGTATGGACGAGCCGTCCAAGGCGATCCTGATACCGGCCAACCGCTTCGAGGTGCTGGAATGCAGGGCGGCGCTCGACGCCAATTATCTCGGTGCCCAGGATACGCCGCCGCTGGTCAATGGCGGGCTCGACGTCCTGGCGCAGCACGTGCTGGGCTGTGCCTGCGGTGCGCCGTTCCATGCCGATGCGCTGTTTGAGGAAGTGCGAACGGCAGCACCCTATGCCGATCTCGATCGGCCGACATTCGATCGCGTCATCGATTTCGTCGCCACCGGCGGCTATGCGCTGAAGAACTATGAACGCTACGCCCGTATTCGTCTCAACAAGGACGGGCTGTGGCGGGTCTCAAATCCTCGCGTCGCCCAACAATACCGGCTCAATGTCGGCACCATCATCGAAGTGCCGGCGCTCAACGTCCGCTATGTCCAGGCCGGCAGCAGAGGCGCGGCTTCGCGTGGCGGCCGGGTTCTGGGCAAAATCGAGGAGGCGTTCCTCGAAACGCTGACGCATGGCGACACCTTCATGTTCGCCGGCAAGGTGCTGCGCTTCGAAGGTATCCGCGAGAATGAGTGCTTTGTCTCGAATGCACCCGGCAGCGACGCCAAGGTGCCGTATTATGGTGGTGGCAAATTCCCGCTTTCGACGTACCTGGCTGAACAGGTCCGCGCCATGCTGGACGATCCGCAGCGCTGGAAGAAGCTGCCGGAGCAGGTCGCCGACTGGCTACGCTTCCAGGCCGACAAGTCGGTGCTGCCGAGACGCGACGATCTGCTGATCGAGACCTTTCCGCGTGGCAACCGCTACTATCTGGTGGCCTATCCGTTCGAGGGCAGGCTGGCGCACCAGACGCTCGGCATGCTGCTCACCCGCCGCCTCGACAGGGCGGGAGCCAAGCCGCTCGGCTTCGTCGCCACCGACTATGCGCTTGCCATATGGTCGCTGGCCGATATGGGCCATATGTTCAGGGCGAAGAAACCGTCGCTGGCTGGGCTATTCGATCAGGACATGCTGGGCGACGACCTCGAAGCCTGGCTCGCCGGCAGTTGGTTGTTGAAGCGCACCTTTCGCAATTGCGCGCTGATCTCGGGATTGATCGAGAAACGCCACCCGGGGCAGGAGAAGAGCGGCCGCCAGGTAACCGTGTCGACGGATCTCATCTACGACGTGCTGCGCAGCCACGAGCCCGACCATATCCTTTTGCAGGCGACGCGTGCCGATGCCGCGACCGGTCTCTTGGATGTCAGCAGACTTGCCGAGATGCTCTCGCGCGTCCAAGGTCGAATCATGCATAAGAACCTCGAGCAGATATCGCCGCTCGCCGTGCCGATCATGCTCGAGATCGGCAAAATGCCGGTGCACGGCGAGGCCGATGACACGCTGCTGATGGATGCAGCCACGCTGGTCGAGGAGGCCATGGGGACGAAATGACTGTCGCGCTCGCCATGGCTGCGCCTCTGGCGGATGCGGGCGCTGTCCGTATCGCCGGCGAACGCGCGATCTGCGACCGTCGCGGCGTGCTCTATTTTCCCGAATTCCGGCTTCTGACCGTATCCGACCTGCATCTGGAAAAAGGCTCATCACTGGCCAGGCGCGGCACGCTGGTCCCACCTTACGACACCGGTGCGACGTTGCTCCGGCTGCAGGCGGTGATCACCGATTATCAGCCTGCGATCGTTATCAGCCTGGGCGACAGTTTTCACGATGGCGGCGGCGCCGCACGTATGCACGCGAGCTTTCGCCAAAGGCTGGAAGGGCTGATGGTCGGGCGCGACTGGTTCTGGGTCGCCGGCAATCATGACCCGGAAGCACCGGCCGACCTGCCGGGCGAAACCGTGCGCGAATTGGCCATCGGTTCTCTGCTCTTCCGGCACGAGCCTTCGGCGGTGAGGGCGGAAGGCGAGATATCAGGCCACCTGCATCCTTGCGCCCGCATCGTGCAGCAAGGCCGTTCGGTGCGGCGTCGTTGCTTTGCCGGCGATGGCGGCCGCATGATCATGCCGGCTTTCGGCGCCTATACCGGCTCGCTCAACGTGCTCGATCGCGCCTATGCCGGGCTGTTCCGCCGCGAAACGCTGATGGCCTATATGCTTGGCACAGAGCGCATTTTCGCGATTTCCCACGCGATGCTCAGGCCGGGCTGAACCTACCTGCCGTAGTACAAAGTAACCGTGTGCTTGGCCTCGGCGAAGAACAGCCAGCGCTCGACCAGCATTCCGGCGAGTTGGGCGATTGGGGCGAGTATCGACAGTGCTGCCGCATAGGGCCACGGCAAGGCGAACGCCACCACCAGCAGCAACGCGGGCAAAGCAAAGGCCAGCACCTGCGTGATCTGGCGGAGTTTAGCGCTGTGCTTGCGCGCAATGCGAAAACCCATCTCCTTGAGCAGATAGTTTTCCTCGGTATGCGGCCATTCCAGCGACCGCACCGTGCCGCCGGAAAGCCCGGTTGCGGTGTTGGCGTTGGTCGGGATCTCCAGCCTGTCATTGTATCGCCAGGTCGCCAGCTTCAAACCCCAGCCGAGCGCGGTCAGCAACAGGGCAGCCGCCAGAAGTATATTCGAGCCTGCGGCAAATCCCTGCAGCAGGGCGTTGAGCAGTACGCTGCCGGTCATCGCCGAAAAGACCAGGTAGGCGGGTAGGGTGAAGCGGCTGTGCCACTGGGCAATCGGCTTCAACGACGCGTAGATCATGCCGGTGGTGCAGACGGTTGCGACCGCGCCGACGGCAGCGAGCAGCCCGGCGACAGCCGCCCAGCCGCTCGTACGGCCGAGGACCACCCAGCCAATACCGAACAGTCCCGCCGGCACGAAAGTGGCGACCGAGGCAACACCTTCGCGCGACAGCCATGAGCTACGCCATTGCGAGAAGGCACGCCAGGCGCGTTCGGGCCGGCCGAGATGGCCGGCCGACGACAGCAGGCCTGTCGAGATCAGGCCAAGCGCCAGCCCCATGCCGGTGAGGCCAAGCCAGAAATCGGGCGGGATAAAGCCCTGTCCAGCGAGCACGCCAAGCAGCGCGAGCAGGCCGTAACCGGCGCCCGTGGCCGTGGTGAAAAAGACGACGGAGAAGGCTGGATGCATGAAGGCACGGGTCAGTTCGAGAGCATGCGGTCGACCCAGCCGAGGAAGCCGCCTTCGGCCCGCACCGCTTCAAGCGCTGGCGCCGGCACCGATGCGGCACGGGTGGTGTGGGCACGTGGCGGCAGATATTTGTTGGTCGGCTTATAGCCCATTTCCGGCATCAGATCGACACCGCCGCGCTCGGCCACCAGTTGCGAGATAGCGGATGCCGGATCGCCCAGATCGCCAAAATGCCGCGCGCTGGTCGGGCAAGCAGCGACGCAGGCCGGCACGCGATCTTCTTCCGCCAGATTGTCGTTGTAGATGCGGTCGACGCACAACGTGCATTTCTTCATCACGCCGACATCGGTGTCGAACTCGCGCGCGCCATAGGGGCAGGCCCAGCTGCACAATTTGCAGCCGATGCATTTGTCCTCGTCGACCAGCACGATGCCATCCGACGCCCGCTTGTAGGAGGCGCCGGTCGGGCAGACCGTGACGCACGCCGGCGTCTCGCAGTGCAGGCAGGAGCGTGGGAAATTGACCGTGCGCCCACCCATCTCGGTCATGTGCTCATAGCTGTGCACGCGGTTGAACCAGACGCCGTCGACATTGCCGCCATAGGGGTCGATGTCGGTTAGCGGCGCCATATGGCCGCCGGTGTTCCATTCTTTGCAGGCGGTAACGCAGGCCTGGCAGCCGACGCAGGTGTCGAGATCGATGACAAGGCCGAGCTTCTTGTCGGTATGGGCGGGAAGGCAAGTCATTCGGCGGCTTCTCTTTTCATGCGGAACTCGGCGCCGAAACTGAGTTTGTCGGGCGAGAGCTCAGAGTCCGGCAGCTGGCGGAACCGCTCGAACTGCGGTTCGGTGAAGCCCGCTTCCTCGGGCGCGCATTTGACGATGCGCACGCGCAGGTCGAACCATGCGGCCTGGCCGGTCACCGGGTCGGAATTCGAATAGCGTTTGCCGTTGGCATCGGCGGAGGTCTGGTCGCCGATGATGTGGTTGAGCAGGAAGCCGCGATTGGATTCGGCCGCGTCGTCCTTGAGCCCCCAGCTGCCGCGCCGTTTGCCGATCGCGTTCCAGGTCCACACCGTATCGGCGTTGACGCCGTCGGCCAGCTTGATCTGTCCTTTGACCTTGCCGTTGATGCTCTCGATCCAAACCCAATCGTCGTCGACAAGGCTGAGGCCGGCTGCCGTCCGGTAGTGCACGAACAGTCGGTTCTGGCTGGTGATCTGCCTTAGCCAGGCATTCTGCCCGCCCCAGGAATGGTACATGTGCATCGGCCGCTGCGTCAGCGCGTGCAGCGGATAGGCTTGGCTGTCGACCGCAGCCTCTTCGAAGGGCGCGTACCAGAACGGCAGCGGATCCATATAGGTCTCGATGCGGCTGCGCTCCGCCTCCGGCGGCAGCACCCCGCCATGGCCGCGCGCCGCAAGGCGAAAGCGCTGCATCGGCTCCGAATAGAGTTGGAAGACGATCGGCTCGGCCTTCGGCATGAAGCCCATGCTCTCAGCCAATTCGAGATACGAGCGGTTGGCCATCTTGTAGTAGCGCTGATCGGCGGCGAAATCCTGGTGCCAGAAGCCGCCATTATCTATGTAGCGCTGCAACTGGTCGGGATTGACCTCGCCCTTGCCGACCGAGGCCCCGTCCTTGCCGCGCCAGCCGGCGAGCGGACCGACACCTGGCGTGCGCTCGTGATTGACGATGTAGTCGGCATAGTCGCGGTATTTGGCGGAGCCGTCGTCATGAACGAAGCCGGACAGACCGAGCCGCGCGCCGAGTTCGATCAGCACCGTCTGGAACGGCCTGACGTCGCGGTCCGGCTCGACGACGGGATGGCGGATGGCGTCGCCCGGACCGTCAGCATGGCTGATCGGCCGGTCAAGCAGACTGATACAGTCATGACGCTCGAGATAGGTCGTGTCCGGCAGCACCAGATCGGCAAAAGGTACGGTCTCGGAATAATAAGCGTCGGAATAGATGATGAACGGGATCTTGTACTCACCCGACGCATCAATATCGGTCAGCATTGCCATCGTCTCGACCGTATTCATCGATGAGTTCCAGGCCATGTTGGACATGTACATGAACAGAGTGTCGATCGTGTAGGGATCGCCGGCCCAGGCGTTACGGATAACCGTGTGCATGAGCCCGTGTGCAGCCAGCGGCGCATCCCAGGAATAGGCCTTGTCGATACGGATCGGTTTGCCGCCTCCGTCGATCAGCAGGTCTTCCGGCCCGCAGATGAAGCCGAGCGGCATGCCTTCGAGTGGTGTCATCGGCTTCACATTCTTGCCGGCGGGCTTTGGACCCGGCGGCGCGGACCGCGGATAGGGAGGTTTGAAGCGGAAGCCGCCCGGCACGTCCACCGTGCCGAGAAGCACCTGAAGCAGATGAATGGCCCGGCAAGAGTGAAAACCATTCGAGTGGGCCGAGATGCCGCGCATCGCATGCATCGACACCGGGCGGCCCTTGATGGTCTCGTGCCGGCGGCCAGCCCAGTCCGTCCAGGCCACCGGCAATTCGATTTGCTGTTCGAAGGCGACATGGGCGAGTTCTGCGGCAATGCGTCGGATGGTGTCGGCGGAGATGCCGCACCGGTCAGCGACGGCGTCCGGTGAATAGCTCTCGTCCAGATAACGGTCGGCGACGAGTTGGAAGACCGGCACGCAGCGGCGGCCGTCTACGAGAAAGCTGCCGGTCAATGCGGGCTTCGCGTCGGCATCGCTGGCATTGACAGGCATCTTCGCCACCCTGTCCCAAGCCAGCAGATTGCCGTCGCCATTTCGCATGAACAGCCCGTCATCGACAGCTCCAGGCTCCTGAACGACCAGGATGTGGGCATTGGTGTGGCGCAAGAGGTACTCGAGATCGATGCGGCCAGCCTTCAGCAATTCATGGATGAGGGCGAATACGAACAGGCCGTCGGTGCCGGGCCGGATGCCGATCCAGTCGTCGGCAATTGCATTATAGCCGGTGCGGCAGGGATTGATTGAAACCACCTTGGCGCCACGCGCCTTGAGCTTGCCGAGGCCGATCTTGATCGGATTGGAATCATGGTCTTCGGCAACCCCGAACAGCATGAAATACTTGGTGTTGTCCCAGTCGGGCTCGCCGAACTCCCAGAACGAGCCGCCAATCGTGTAGAGGCCGCCGGCTGCCATGTTCACCGAGCAGAAGCCGCCATGGGCGGCGAAGTTCGGTGTGCCGAACTGGCTCGCCCACCAACCGGTCAGCGATTGCGACTGGTCGCGGCCGGTAAAGAAGGCGAGTTTCTTCGGATCGGTTCGGCGGATGTTCGAAAGCCGTTCTGCCGCGATCGACAAAGCTTGGTCCCACTCAATTTCGCGGAACTCACCCGAGCCGCGCGGGCCGGTGCGCAGTAGCGGCTTCTTCAGCCGGGCCGGGCTGTAATGCTGCATGATGCCGGCGCTGCCCTTGCCGCACAGCACGCCGCGATTGACCGGATGATCCTTGTTGCCGTTGATGTAGCGGACCTTGCCGTCCTTGATGTGGACGTCGATGCCGCAGCGGCAGGCGCACATATAGCAGGTCGTCTTGGCGATGCTGTCGGAGACATCAGGCGAAGTATCGACGCCGTCGCGTTCAGAGGGCGCGCGCGTATCGGCAAGCGGCCGTTGTGATGGTGCCGAATTGGCTCCGCGCAGCAGGTTGTTGGTCATGATCCGGTGATGCTCTTGCGCTCCGCGACCTTGGCTCTCGTCTTCGGGCCGGGGCCGCGCATGTAATGCTCTTCCGGCCGATAGCGTTCACCCAAGAGCCGCCGCCGCAGGCTGCGGGTCCAGTGCGCAAACACGGATTTGAACCGCCCCACCAATTCTACCCTCGACTGCTCTGGCGCGACTTTTTTCCAATTTCGGGTCAAAATTTAGAACAAAGCGACCGATCCGTCTAACAACTTGCTCTTGTAATTCCAATCGGATTTGCTTCTTAGTGTCGGAATGACCCTGGACCAGTTGCGGATCTTCGTTGCCGTCGCCGAACGGGCGCACATGACCAAAGCGGCCGAGTTGCTGGGCATCTCACAGTCGGCCGCGTCGGCCGCCATCCGCTCGCTCGAACAGCAGCATGGCGTCCAGTTGTTCAACCGCGTCGGCCGCAACATCGAGCTCGCCGAGACCGGACGCCGATTCTTGCCCGAAGCCAAGGCGGTCCTCGAGCGGGCTGCGGCGGCCCACAATGTGCTGGAGCATGTCTCGCAGACGATATCAGGCAGTCTCTCGATAGCTGCCAGCCAGACCATCGCCAGCTATTGGCTGCCGCGCCGGCTCGCCTCTTTCCACGAAGCCTATCCTGCCGTCAGGCTGAGCGTGAGCATTGGCAACACCAGGCAGGTCGAGACCAATGTACTTGATGGCGTAGCCGATTTTGGCCTGGTCGAGGGGCGCACCGAATCCGACATTTTGCGGCGTGCCAAGGTCGATATCGATCGCATGATGCTGGTCGTGGCGCGCTCGCACCCGGAGATCGCGGAAGTTTCGCCTGGACATCCCGACCTTGGCGGGCTTCGCTGGATCATTCGCGAAGGCGGGTCGGGCACGCGCGAGGCATTGGAGGACCTTGCCCGACGCGACGGGGTTTCGTTCGCGGACCTGCAGATATTCCTGGTATTGCCGAGCAATGAGGCTATTCGCCAGGCGGTCGAGGCCGGAGCCGGCGCCAGCATCATCTCGGAACTCGTCGTCGCCCGCGCGGTCGCCGAAGGCAGCCTGCGTTCTGTGCCGGTCGATCTGCCGAAGCGCGAATTTGCCATGATCACGCATCGCGACCGGCAGCCAAGCTTGGCCCAGATGGCGCTCAAGGCGCATCTTGGCGGCAAAGCTGAGAGATCCGCGCCGCTTTAAGCCGATCAGCCGAACTTCCGCTGCGCGTCGAGCGCCAGCCCAAGCCCGACCGAGCCGAACACATCGCCTTCGATTACCGACGCCTGCGGCACCAGCGCCAGGATCTGCTGCCTGGCCAGCGGGATCGCGGTCGATCCGCCGGTCAGGAACACCGCGGTGATGTCCGAGGCCTTCACCTGTGCGTCGCGGATGGTCTGCTCGACCGTAGCCGCAACACGCTCAATGTCCCTGGCTATGGTGGCTTCGAGACCCTTGCGCGTGATTTCTGCCGTGAACCTCACCTCGGGCAGCGCGACCTCGACATCGGCCGACGATCGGTCCGTCAGCTTGATCTTGGCCTTTTCGACCAGCGCCGCCAGCGCGTGGCCGTAACGATGCTCGACGATGTGGATGAAGCGGTCGACCAGGTCTGCGTGCTCCGCCTCATAGCGGATCTGGCGCAGATGCGTCATCGCCCTCGCGGTATAGACCAGGTTGATGCGCTGCCACGTCGCCAGGTCGATGAAGTAGCTCGCCGGCAGATTACGTTTGCCATCCTTGGTCGGTGAGAGATAGCCGAGCTGCGGCATCACATGGGCGATGCTCAGCAGCCGGTCGAAGTCGGTGCCGCCGATGTGGATGCCGCGGCTGGCCAGGATGTCGTCCTTGCGGTCAAGCGAGCGGGCGCGCTCGGGCGAGACCCGCACGATTGAGAAGTCGGACGTGCCGCCGCCCATGTCGACGATCAGCGCCAGTTCCTCGCGCGTCACCTTTTGTTCGTAGTCGAGCGCCGCGGCAATCGGTTCGAACTGGAAGGCGATCTGCTTGAAGCCGTGGGCACGAGCGGCGTTTTCGAGTTCGTGCTCCGCCTTGGCGTCGGCCTCGGCATCGTCGTCGACGAACTGCACGGGCCGTCCCAGCACGACGCTGTCGACCGCGTCATGGGCTTCTTCTTCCAGCTTCTTTTTCAGATGGCCGACGAACAGGCCGACAATCTCCATGAAGCCGATCGAGCGCGCCTTGATGCGCGTCTTTTCGTGGGCGAGCGAGCTGCCGAGCACACTCTTCAACGAGCGCATCAGGCGGCCTTCGATACTGTCCGTATAATTGGCAAGGGCGCGTCGCCCGAAATAGGTGTGGTTGTCCTCGAAATTGAAGAATACCGCACTGGGCAGCGTGACCTGGCCGTCTTCCAACGCCACCAGCCGCGGCTGCCCGTTCCTGACCACGCTTACGGTGGAATTCGAAGTGCCGAAGTCGATCCCGGCGAATGCTGGTCGCATCGTGCGTTCCTGTATTTCTGATTTGGGGAGCAGCAGCTCGTGTCCGGTCGGGCCGGGGGTCGCGGTCTAACCCATACCCTCGGAAAGGGAAACCACTTTTACGAGAGTTCAGTCTTTCCTGAACACCAGTCTTCCGAGCCAGCCGGTCAGCATGGCAAGCGATACGGCAAAGACACCGTAGAGGAAGGAATAGTCGTGCGCGACGCGGAAGATCGACTGTTCGAAACCGGACTTGCGGATTTCGAGCTGGGCGGAGCTTTCCTTGATGAACAAGCCGCTCTTGAACAGGAAGGCGCGGGCCTTATGGGTGCCGACCGGAACGTTTGGGGCGAGCCTGACGGTGGCGCGGAACAGGTTCTGCGACAGGAACTGCACACCGCCGACATTCTCGCTGTAGAGGCCGGTCGCCGCCTTGCGTTCGCGCAGCGCGGCGGTGAACTCCTCGATTGTCGCCGGGCTGTCCTCCGCGTCGGCCGGCTGCAAATAGAGGTTGGAGGCGCCAAGCGACAGCTGCTTGTAGCTGTTCGGATCGGTGACGTCCTGCAGCGGCCGCGTCGTCGCCACCGAATAGGAGACAGGTACGTTTTTGAAGGTCTCCGACTCCAGATTGACCCAGACGCCGAGCACCCGGTCCTTGCGGCGCACGACGACCGGCCGAGCCGGGCCTTCCAGCACGACGATCACGTCGTAGCGCCCTTGCCGCGCGACAAGCGGATCGGCATTTTCCAGTGAGCCGAAAATGGTCAGGTCGGCGCCGGAAAAGCCGGCGGTAATCGAGACATTGTCGGTGGAAAGGCCGATCTGGATGTTTTCGGTTAGTGGCGCCTGCGCCTTCGCCGGTGGCGCAGCAGCCAGCAGCGACAGCAAGACGGCGGCCGCGAGCGTCCTTAGGCCGGCCATCAGCTCAGGCCCACGCCGGACAGAGAATAGAGATTGGGCGGCGTGACGAAAAGATCGATGGCAAGCCGGATGGCTACCGCCAGCACGAGCAGCGCCAGCAGTGCCCTGAGTTGCTCGCCCCGCAGCCTCTGACCAGCCTTGGCGCCATATTGCGCGCCGGCGACGCCGCCTGCCATCAACAGGAAGGCGAGCATGACGTCGACCGTCTGATTGGTGGTGGCGTGGACCAGCGTGGTGTAAGCCGAGGTGAAGATGATCTGGAACAGCGAGGTGCCGATGACGACGTTGGTCGGCACTTTCAAAAGGTAGATCAGGGCCGGCACCATGATGAAGCCGCCGCCGACGCCCATGATCGAGGACAGGAAGCCAATCGCCGCGCCCAGCCCAAGCACCGGAATGACGCTGACGAAGAGCTTTGAGGCCCTGAACCGCATCTTCAGCGGCAGGCGGTGGATCCAATTATGCTGGCCGGATTTCTTCAACACCGGTGCGGCGCCGCTGCGAGTAGCGCGCAGCGCATTGACGCTCTCGACCAGCATCAGTCCGCCGACGGTGCCGAGCAGCACGACGTAGAGCAGCGAGATGAACAGGTCGAGCTGGCCGAGCCGGCGCAGGAGCGCAAAGACATAGATACCACCAGTCGAGCCGACGATGCCGCCGGCTAAAAGCACGCCGCCAAGCTTGAAGTCGAGCGTGCCGCGCTTCATGTGCGACAGGGCGCCGGAGAAGGAGGAAGCGATGACCTGGTTGGCGCCCGTGGCGACCGCGATTGCCGGCGGTATGTTGTAGAAGATCAGCAGTGGCGTAATGAGAAAGCCGCCGCCCACGCCGAACATGCCCGACAGGAAACCCACCGCCGCACCCATGGCCAGCAGCACGAAGATGTTGACGGAAATTTCCGCGATCGGGAGATAGATGCCCACCCGTCAGTCTCGATCAGTTTGCCTCCTGGCGAATGCAACCGTTGCGGGCATTTTGCGTCAGAAGGCTATCTCGTTCTTGCGCCGGCCGGGCCGTGAAGTCAAACTTCGCCGCACCGCCGAAACAAAAAACAACTCAATCAGTTAACAGGCAAATCTGTGGCAAGGGCGTCGCGGAAACGACGCATCCGCCGTTATTTACGCGCAAGCAGCGCCTTGACCAGCTTTTCGTCAATCGCGCCGGTTGCCTTCATATCGTTGTCGGCCTGGAAGGCCATGATCGCGTTCTTGGTTTTCTGGCCCATCATGCCGTCGGGATTGCCGGCCTCGTAGCCGTTCTTGTTGAGAATGCGCTGGATGTTCTGGACCGCTTTCTTCATGTCGATGCCGGCGGTCGTCTGCGGTGTGCCGTCCTGCCACGATTCAGGAACGTCGGCCGAATTGGCGGCTGGATCGAGCGGCTTGGCCTTCCACAGTTCAGCCTGGGCCCGCGCACGCTCCAGCTGCTCGGGCCTCAGCGCCTTGGCGATCTCGTCGCGCTTGGCCGCCGCATCCTTGTCGCCGGTCTTGGCGACGAGTGCGAACCATTTGTAGCTCTCCTCGAGGTTCTGCTTCATGCCGACGCCCTTCGCCGCGAGGATGCCGAGATTGAACTGGCTATCCTTGACGCCGAGATCCGCCGCCGCCTGGAACCAGCGCGCTGCCGATTCATTGTCGGTCACGCCATCCGCCGCCATCGCAAACAGCACGGCAAGATTGTGCATCGCGCTGGCATTGCCCTGCGCTGCGGCAAGCTGGTACCAGGTTTTCGCTTTCTTGATGTCGCGTGCGACGCCGATGCCCTTCTCGTAGAAATTGCCGATGCGGTATTCTGCCGGCGCGAAACCGAGTTCGGCAGCTTTCTCATACCATTTGGCCGCCGCCGCCATGTCTTCTTTGACGCCGCGAGACTCGGCGTAGCGCGAGCCGATCTCGAACAGCGCCTTGGCGTCGCCGCCCGCCGCTGCATCGCGCAGGGCGGCCGGACCGGCATCGGCCGGAACGTCGATCTTGGCAACGCCTGCCGCGGCAGCATCCGCCGGTGGCACCGTGCCGGTCGAGTCCTGCGTCGCAGCGGTGGCTATAGCAGGCGCGGCAGCCATTGGCTCGGCGTCGCTGGCCGTCGCCGCTGCCGGCGTGGGCACTGCGGCCGCGGAGTCTTGCGCCACCAGGTCAGCGGGCTCCGCGGAAGCCGAGGGCGCCGTCGATGTCTCGGCTGCCGGTGTAGCGGGGCCGGTTTGCGCCGCCGTGTCGTCCTTGGTCATCGATGCGGATGGCTCTGCCTGCCTGACGGTGGGCGACGGCGCGCTCTCCTGTGGTGTCGTCTGCGCGTCCGCCTTCGGCTCGCTGGCAACGCTGGCCAAATTGGTTTCCACCGGCTGTACGGCCACGGCCGGTGCCGCCTCATTGTTGGTGACTTCGACCGGGTCGGAGAAGAAGGCTTTGCCCAGTTGCAGGCCGGCAAGCGCCAGCATGATGGCGATTGCCCCCATCAGGATCGGCTTGCGCCGCGCCTTGAGCAGGTCGCCGATCCTGAGTGCCTTGACCGGGCCTTTCATCGTCGACTGGCGCTTGAGGGCGTCCGCCTCGGCAGCCGCCGCTTGCGCAGCCCGTCTGGCTGCCGCAATGAAGTCCGATTTTGCCGCCTCAGCGCCGCCTTCCCGGGTCGGCTGCCCGCGCTCGTCGCGCACGCGCTTCATGATGGCGCTGAGGTCGGGTGCGCCGGAGCCGGGTTCCAGTGGCCGGTTGGCGAGCTTGGGGTCGAGGGGCTCGTCGAGATCGACGCTCGGTATCTCGGCGCTCTGCGCCGAGCCTGCAAGCGGCGGCATCTCGGCGTCCTTCTTGCCCTTCAAGGCGCGCGCCAGCCCGCCTAACATCGATTTCCTGCCGCCGCCTTGCTCGGATTTTTCACGCGTCGTGTCTGAACCGAGAGCCGCCAGGGCTGCTGCGGCGGCGGCCTCGGCTGGCGTACGCGGACCTGGCTCGTCGCGGACGAGCGCCGCGGCGCGGCCGTCGAGATCGGCCATGCTGCCTGTCAACGGCAGCGGCTGGTCGAGGTCCATCGACGGTGCGTCCTGTACCGAGATCTTGGATGGCCGGCCGAAACGCTTGCTCAACTCCGCGCTTGCCGGTTCGCCCGTCTCCAATGAACCAAGCCTGTCAACGATCTTGAGCAGCGTATCGTGGATAGCCTCGAACGTTCTCGAATTGCGCTCGTCCGAACGCCGCGTCAGTGCCTCGAGCGTCTTCAGGTCCTGGGCGAGGCCGGTAACGGCCGCCGTGTTGGCGCTTGATCCGGCCAGTGAGCGGACGGCGCTCTCAGCCGCCTCGCGCGCCGCGCCGAGGATGGAATCGCGGGTTCCGGCCAGCGACTTCTCGATTTCGTTGAGACGCGGGCTGATGTCGTCGAATTCCGGCAGCGGCGTGCCAGGCTTGGAAAGATGCGCCGTCAGGCCGGCGACCTGCGCTTCAAGGCTGCGGATCAACGCCGGGTCGATGCTGGCGACCTGTGCCGCGGACGAATCCAGCCGGCTTGAGATGTCTTCGAGCCGGCTCTCCAGGCCACGGATCGCCGCCTCGTTGGCGGGATCTGGAACGCGCGTCTCAATCCGCTTGGCCAGCGCGGTGAAGCGGGCGTCGATGGCATCCATGATGCCGGCGTCGACCTGCGGCATGCGCTGGTCCAGCCTGTCGGCGACCTCGTCCAACCGGCGCTCAAGGTCGCGAAACAGCATGTTGCCTTGTTCGATTGCGTCGCCCTGGCGACGTTCCATCATGCTGGACAGCACGTCGAAGCGCTGCTCGAGCCCCTGGAAGATGTAGTCGGCGTCGGGCATGGCAGGTGCGTGGTCGATCTTGTCGGCAATAAGCGCGACTTGCCTGGCAAGGCGCTCCATCGCCTGTTCCGGCAGATTGGCTCGGCCGGCCAGTTCATCCACGCGGCTCGACAATGTGTTGAGACGGTCGATGACCTCCCGACCCGGACGATCCTGCGACACTTCTTCGATTTGCTGGGCCAGTGAATCGATCCGCTTCTCGATGCGTTCGAAGGGCTCGGGGTCGAACGAATTGGCTTGCGCAGCAACCGTCGAGGCGACGATCGCGCGGGAAATCTCGTCGAGCCGCTCGTCGATCTGACTGAATGTGTCGCCGCCGCGATTGTCCTGCTGGCGGGCGAAATGGTCGACCGCTCCGGCAAGCGTGCGGACCTTTTCCTCGAGCGAGCGCAGCGACAGCGATTCCGGCAGATTGCTGACGGCATTGCTGATCTGTTCGAGCCGCTCCGTCAGCGCCGACAGGCCGGGTGCATCGGAACGCTTGCGCTGATCGGCCTCGACGCGATCCTCGAAAGCGTTCCAGCGGCGGTCGAAATCGTCCCAGCGGCGTCCGACCGCCTGCACGCTCTCCTCGCGCGCTAGCGTATCGAGCGCGGCTTTGACCTGCTCAAGCTCGAGCCGCAGCATATTGACGCTTCTGTCGTCGCTTTTTTCGGCCAGTGTCTGGATGGCGCCGGAAAGCCGCTCGAATTCGACGCTGAGTTCGGCGCTGCCTTTGCCGCCGCCATTTGACTGGAAGGCTCGCTCAATATTCTTCCGCAGTACCTCGAACTCGCGTTGCAGGCCGGAGGTCATCTGCTGGCGCAACTCTTCGCGCAGGCCGCGCAATTCCCCGGCGATCTTGCCGGCTAGGGCGACGCCGTCCTCCTGGCCGCGCACCCGGTCGATATCGCGGGCGATCGCCTGGTAATTCTGGTCGAAAGCCGCTGCTGGACCTTTCGGCCGCTGCGCGCGTGGATCCTCATACCGGCGCTGCTGGCCATAGGGTTGGGCGCTGGGATAGCGTGGTTCTGCCGCTGGTCGGCGCGGATCGGGGTGGCTTGCCGTCTCCTCGCGCGTCCGCTCCAGCCGCTGCTCCAGAGTTTCCAGGGAGCGGTTGAGCTCTTCAAGCGTCGTGTGCGGCCGGCGTTGCCTGCCGGCGTTGAGTGTATCGAGGTAGGACCGCTTGCTGTTCATCAATGCGCCCGTTTCAGAATTGCTGGCTTTCACCAGGTTCCCAAAGTCCTGCCGGGACGAAGGCGACTGCTTGGCTTGTTGCAGTGGAAGACGAGCTTCCCGGTCTCATCCGCGCTCCGAAAAACCGTGAAAAATTCAGTACAGGATAGACACGGGTAACCGACATGCGCACATTTCGCCCCAACGTGGTAAACAACGCGTTAACCAAGCTTAAGAAGTTGCAACTTTGTCGGCTGGCTGCCGACGGCGCCGGGTGTCTTTTTTGGACGCGCAAAAGACGTTGTAGAATTTTGATCAGCCGCATGATCGCTCCCGAAATCGGCAACGACCTTTTAGGTTGTCCGCTGGTGCTGCGGCATAAAGTTGCAAGACCAGAACACTCTTGCGTGCTGAGGCGGCTATCGATATAGAATTGACGTAAACGTAAATGAGCGGATTACGCCGTTTGCGATTTGTTTGTTGAAACCACGAGTGGAAGCACGCCCCCGCTTTCACTCAGGCGACGCAAGGTCGGCGACCGCGACGCCACCAGACGGGGAAAGCCAGTGACCATGAAACTCATTTCGCCCGGCCAAGCCGCGGCCAACACCAACGATATGTCGAGCGAAGCCGGTGAAGAGCTTGTCCGCATCGGCGAAATGGCCAAGAAATACGGAGTGACGCTGCGTACGCTGCGTTTCTATGAGGACAAGGGTCTGCTCAACCCGCAGCGCGACGGCTCGACCCGTCTCTATACACGCCGCGACAGGGCCCGGCTGAAGCTGATCCTGCTTGGCCGCAAGGTCGGGTTCTCGCTGCGCGACGTCAAGCAGATGATGGACCTCTATGATCCGAACGGCTCCAACACCAAGCAATTGCGGCTGGCGCTCGACAAGTCGGAGAAGCAGCTTGCCCGTCTGCAGAAGCAGCGGGCGCTGATCGACGACGCCATCAGCGAACTGAGTGCTTCGATGTCGACCGTCCGGCAAATGCTGATCGAGCGCTCGACGCCGCAGGCCAGCGTAGCGAGCTAAACTAAGCTTTCGATTTGTGACGAATAAGAGCCGCGTGGCTTTCGCTGCGCGGTTCTTCGTCGTTTGCCGTACTTTGTCGTTTGTCGTCCTGGCGCGCGGGACAAAATTTGCCGCACCGCCGAATTGACGTTTACGCAAACGTCAATATTTGTTATCTCGACCACAACGTTGGTCCGTCTGCCATCCTCATATGCTGGGGCTGATTTCAGGGCCAAGACCGCATGGTGGAGGAAACGCATGCCGATCTACAGAGCGCCGGTCCGGGACACGCTGTTCGTGCTGAACGAAGTGCTGGGATATCAGCGTTATTCCAATCTTCCCGGATTTTCCGACGCGACGCCGGATGTGCTCGAGGCCATCCTTGCCGAGGGCGCGAAGCTCGCCGAAAACGTGATGCAGCCGCTGAACCGCGTTGGCGACGTGGAAGGCTGCATGCGCCATGACGACGGTTCGGTAACGACGCCGAAAGGCTTCAAGGAAGCTTTCGACCAGTATCGCGAAGGCGGCTGGATGGGGCTCGCGGCACCTGTCGAGTTTGGCGGGCAAGGCTTGCCCTACGCAGTGCACACTGCGGTTGCCGAATACATGGTGTCGGCCAATATGTCGCTGATGATGTATGCCGGCCTGACGCAAGGCGCGATCGCTGCGATCATCACCCATGGCACCAAAGAGCAGAAGGCAACATGGTTGCCGAAGCTGGTCGAGGGCGCCTGGACCGGCACCATGAACCTGACCGAGCCACACTGCGGAACCGATCTTGGCTTGCTGCGCACCAAGGCCGTCCCAAATGGCGACGGCACCTACAGGATCTCCGGTCAGAAGATCTTCATCTCGGCCGGCGAGCATGACATGTCGGACAATATCGTCCACCTGGTGCTGGCCCGTATCGAGGGCGCGCCGGATGGCGTGAAGGGCATCTCGCTGTTCATCGTGCCGAAGCTCAAGCTCGATGCCTCAGGCAATCCGGGCGAGAAGAACACCGTCTCCTGTGGCTCGATCGAGCAGAAGATGGGTATCCATGGCAACTCGACCTGCGTCATGAATTACGACGACGCTGAAGGCACGCTGCTCGGCGAGGCCAATGGCGGGCTGAAAGCAATGTTCACCATGATGAATGAGGCGCGGCTTGGCGTCGCCCTGCAGGGACTTTCGCTATCTGAGGTTGCCTACCAGAATGCGGTTTCCTACGCCAAGGATCGTCTGCAGGGCCGCTCGCTGTCAGGGCCGAAGGCGCCGGACAGGAAGGCCGATCCGATCATCGTCCATCCGGACATCCGCCGCAGCCTGATGACCATGAAGGCTTTCAACGAGGCCGGCCGCGCGCTGGCGCTGTGGACGGCGATCAAGTCCGACATCGCTCACCGCTCCGGTGACGACAAAGATCGCCAGGTCGCAGACGACTACACCGGCCTGATGACGCCGGTGGTCAAAGGCGTGCTCACCGACAAGGGGTTCGATCATGCGGTAATGGCGCAGCAGGTCTTCGGCGGCCACGGCTATATAGAAGAGCACGGCATGAGCCAGTTCGTCCGCGATGCCCGCATCGCCATGATCTATGAGGGTGCCAACGGCATCCAGGCGCTCGACCTCGTCGGCCGCAAGCTGGCCTTGAATGGCGGCCGCGCGGTCCAGGCTTTCTTTAAGGAAGTCGGAGAGTTCTGCGAGGAAAACCGCACCGACGAGACGATGGCGCCCTTCACCAAGGCGCTGAAGAAGGGCCTCAACGATCTGCAGACGGCGACGATGTGGCTGGTGCAGAACGGCATGGCCAAGCCCGATAACGCCGGTGCCGCCTCGACCGATTACATGCATCTGTTCGGCCTGGTGGCGCTGGGCTATATGTGGGCGCAGATGGCCAGGGTGGCCGCAGCGAAATTGGCGAATGGCGCCGACGGCGCTTCGTCTTTCTACGACAACAAGCTGGTGACGGCGCGCTTCTTCATAGAGCGGATCATGCCGGAGACGTCGGCGCATCTTGCCCGCATCTCCAGCGGTGCCGACACATTGATGGCACTGCCGGCGGAAGCGTTCTAGCTTCGGCGTTCCCCTCCCCCTCGAGGGGAGGGTGGCCCGAAGGGCCGGGAGGGGTCCTGCGTGCAGTGCGCCGACCTCCATTCTGGTGCATGCCCTGTGAGGAAAATGATCGCAATGCCGTGGCACATGGCGCAGGTTGTAAAAGATAAGGTCGAGCAAGTCATCGGCGACCCCACCCGGCCGCTTCGCGGCCACCCTCCCCTCGAGGGGGAGGGGAACGTCGGCGCGAGGGAGAAACCATGACCCACCCCGCCGAAATCCTTGGCCTTCCCAAGCCCGCCTGGGCGGCGGACGAGGTCGGCATGCTTTACGACATGGCGCACCGCTTCATGTCGGAAGAGATCGCGCCGCGTTACGACGAGTTCGAGAAGAACGAAATGGTCGACCGCGAGAGCTGGCTGAAGGCGGGTGCTGCCGGCCTGCTGTGCGCCTCGATGCCGGAGGAATATGGCGGATCGGGCGGCACCTTCGCGCATGAGAGCGCCATTATCGAGGCGATCGGCCATGTCGGCGTCGACGGGTTCGGCATTGGCCTGCACAATTCGATCGTTGCCCCCTATATCCTCCACTACGGCTCGGAGGAGCAGAAGAAGAAGTGGCTGCCGAGGCTGGCGAGCGGCGAGCTGATCGGCGCCATCGCCATGACCGAGCCCGGTGCGGGCTCCGACCTTCAGGGCGTCAAGACGCGCGCCGAAAAGGACGGCAACCAGTACAAGCTCAACGGCTCGAAGACCTTTATCACCAACGGCCAGCTCGCCAATTTCATCATCGTCGTTGCCAAGACCGATCCTGAGAAGGGCGCCAAGGGCATCTCGCTGATCGTCGTCGAGACCGACGAGCTGGAGGGTTTCGAGCGCGGCCGCAACCTCGACAAGATCGGCCTCAAGGCCAACGACACGTCGGAACTGTTCTTCAACGACGTACGTGTGCCGACCTCGAACCTGCTCGGCAACCACGAAGGCCAGGGCTTCGTCCAGTTGATGCAACAATTGCCGCAGGAGCGGCTGCAGATCGGCACCACTGCTATTGCCATGGTCGAGCGGGCGCTGGCGCTTACCATCGACTACGTCAAGGAGCGCAAGGCCTTCGGCAAGGCCATCATCGAATTCCAGAACACCCAGTTCAAGCTTGCCGAATTGAAGACCGAGGCGACCATCGGCCGCGTCTTCTATAATGACTGCGTTGCCCGCCACATTAACGGCGGCCTCGACCCGGTGACCGCTTCGATGGCCAAATACTGGCTGTCAGACCTGCAAGGAAAAGTCGTCGACGAATGCCTTCAATTGCATGGCGGCTATGGCTACATGAATGAATATCCGATTGCGCGCATGTTCCGCGACGCCCGCGTCCAGCGCATCTACGGCGGCACCAACGAGATCATGAAATTGCTGATCGGGCGCTCGCTCTGAGCGAGTTTCAGCAAACCCAAGGAGCAGGAAAATGGCCGAAGCTTATGTCTATGATGCCGTGCGCACGCCGCGCGGCAGGGGCAAGAAGGATGGCTCGCTGCACGAAGTGCCGGCGGTGCGGCTCGGCGCCAAGGTGCTCGAGGCCATCCGCGACCGCAACGGGCTGGACACCGGCACCGTCGACGACATCATCTTCGGTTGTGTCGATCCGGTTGGCGAGGCGGGTGCGGTCATTCCACGTGCCGCCGCTTTCGAGGCCGGCTACGACACCAAGGCGCCTGGCATGCAGATATCGCGTTTCTGCGCCTCGGGCCTCGACGCCATCAATTTCGGCGCCGCCAAGATCGCGCAGGGCGCCGACGAGGTCGTCATCGCCGGTGGCGTCGAATCGATGTCGCGCGTCGGCATGGGCGCCTCCGGCGGCGCCTGGTTCATGGACCCATCGGTCGGCCTACCCGGCTGGTTCGTGCCGCAAGGAATCTCGGCCGACCTGATCGCCACCAAATACGGCTTTTCGCGCGACGACGTCGATGCCTACGCAGTCGAAAGCCAGAAGCGTGCCGCCAAGGCGTGGGGCGAGGGCCGGTTCAAGAATTCGGTGATCTCGGTCAAGGACCAGAACGGCCTGACCATCCTCGACCATGACGAACATATGCGGCCCTCGACCGACATGCAGTCGCTTGCCGCGCTCAACCCGTCCTTCGTCATGCCCGGCGAAATGGGCGGCTTCGACGCCGTCGCCGTGCAGAAGCATCCCGAGGTGGAACAGGTCAACCACGTCCACCATGCCGGCAATTCCTCCGGCATCGTCGATGGCGCGGCGGCCGTGCTGCTCGGCTCGAAAAAGGCGGGAAAGACGCTCGGCCTCAAGCCGCGCGCACGCATCCGTGCGTTCGCCAACATCGGCTCCGAACCGGTGCTGATGCTGACCGGCCCCGTCGACGTCACCGAGAAGCTGTTGAAGCGGGCGAAGATGAAGCTGTCGGACATCGACCTGTTCGAGCTCAACGAGGCCTTCGCTTCGGTGGTGCTGCGCTACATGCAGGCTTTCGACATTCCGCATGACCGGATCAACGTCAATGGTGGGGCCATCGCCATGGGCCATCCGCTCGGCGCCACCGGTGCGATGATTTTCGGTACGGTGCTGGATGAATTGGAACGCCGCGACCTCAACACCGCGCTGGTGACGCTTTGCATCGGCGCCGGCATGGGCACTGCAACGATCATCGAACGCGTCTGACGGAGAGAGATGATGAGCTACACCAATTTCACCCTCGACATCGACGCCGACGGCATTGCGCTGGTCACCTGGGACATGCCGGACCGTTCGATGAACGTCTTCACCGAGGAGGTGATGCTCGAACTGAATACCATCGTCGACAAAGTGGCGAGCGATGCAGCGATAAAGGGCGCGGTGATCACCTCCGGCAAGGATACGTTCTCGGGCGGCGCCGACATCACCATGCTGCAGAAGATGCTGGCGACCCTCGCCGCCGACAAGGCGAAGGACCCGGAGAAGGCGACCAAGGCCCTGTTCGACAATGCGGGCACCATGAACGGCCTGTTCCGCAAGCTGGAAACGTCGGGAAAGCCATGGGTTTCGGCGATCAACGGCACATGCATGGGTGGCGCGTTCGAATTGTCGCTCGCCTGCCATGGCCGTGTCGCGGCCGATTCAGACAAAGTGAGGATGGCGCTTCCCGAAGTGAAGATCGGCATTTTTCCGGGCGCCGGCGGCACCCAGCGCGTGCCGCGGCTGACCGACCAGCAGCAGGCGCTGCAAATGCTGACGTCCGGCCAGACGCTGTCGCCTCAGAAGGCCAAGTCGATGGGCTTGATCCATGAGATTGCCGAGCCGGACAAGCTGGTCGAAACCGCCAAGGCGATGATCAGGAACGGCTTGAAACCGGTGGCGCCATGGGATGAAAAGGGCTTCAAGCTGCCCGGCGCCCCGATCTATTCGGTGGCCGGTGCCAATCTGTGGCCCCCGGCCATCGCCATTCTGCGCCGCGAGACCTATGGCAATTATCCCGCCGCTGCCGCCATCCTGAAATGCGTCTATGAGGGCCTGTTGGTGCCGTTCGACACCGCCTTGCGGATCGAGCAACGCTATTTCACCGAGATCATGCAGACCAGGGAAGCGGCAGCGATGATCCGTTCGCTGTTCGTGTCGCTCCAGGAACTGAACAAGGGCGCGCGCCGCCCGGCCGGTGTGCCGGAAACGAAGTTCAAGAAGATCGGCGTACTCGGCGCCGGCTTCATGGGCGCCGGCATCGCCTATGTGACGGCCAAGGCCGGCATTCCGGTGGTGCTGCTCGACCGCGACATGGAGTCCGCCGCCAAGGGCAAGGCGCATTCCGAGACCCTTATCTCGGATCAGGTGAAGAAGGGCCGTGCCAAGCCGCAGGACAAGGATCGGTTGCTGTCGCTGATCACGCCGACGGCCGATTACGCGGATCTTGCCGGCTGCGATCTTGTGGTCGAGGCGGTGTTCGAGGACTCGGCCGTCAAGAAGGATGCCACCGAACAGGCCGAGGCTGTGCTCAAGCAGTCGGCGATCTTCGCCTCGAATACGTCGACCATACCGATCACATCGCTGGCCAGGAATTCGGCGCGGCCAAAGAATTTCATCGGCATTCATTTCTTCTCGCCGGTCGACAAGATGATGCTGGTCGAGATCATCCTCGGCAAGAAGACCGGCGACAAGGCGCTGGCCACCGCGATCGACTTCGTCCGCGCCATCAACAAGACGCCGATCGTCGTCAACGATACGCGCGGCTTCTATGTCAATCGCTGCGTGCTGCGCTACATGTCGGAAGCCTACAAGATGCTGATCGAAGGTGTTCCGGCGCCGATGATCGAAAACGCGGCCAAGGCCGCCGGCATGCCGGTCGGTCCTCTGGCGTTGACCGACGAGACTGCGATCGACCTTGCCCAGAAGATCATGAAGCAGACCATGCGCGACCTCGGCGACAAGGCGGTCGACCCGAAGCAGATGGCGCTGATCAACACGATGGTCGACACGCATGGTCGCTTGGGCCGCAAGAACGGCAAAGGCTTCTATGACTATCCGGCAAAACCGGCCAAGAAGAAGCTGTGGCCAGGCCTCAGGGATCTTTACCCGCAGCTGGCGACAGAGAATGTCGACTATGAGGAACTGAAGCAGCGGCTGCTGGTCACCATAGCGCTTGAGGCGGCACGGGTGATGGAGGAGGGCATCGTTACCGATCCGCGCGAGGCCGATGTCGGCTCGATCCTGGCCTTCGGCTTCGCGCCCTATACCGGCGGTGCACTGTCCTACATAGACGGCATCGGCGCGAAAAAATTCGCTAAGATCGCCAAAGGCCTGCAGAAGAAATACGGTGCCGAGTTCAAGGCGCCGAAGCTGCTGCTCGACATGGCCGAGAAGGGCGAGACCTTCTACGAGCGCTTCGATCCTTATACCAGAAACGAGGCCAAGGAGGCGGCGTGACGCCGTCTTCGACGGTGGACAAGATGGCGGCCAAGGGATAGAACAGGGAAGGTATTTTTTCCTGTTTCGAAGGAAGAGCAAGGTGCTCTCGCACGACCGCGTTTGGGCCGCCATCGACGCTCTTGCCGAGCGTTATTCGCTTTCGGCCTCTGGACTGGCCAGGCGCGCTGGCCTCGACTCGACCGCCTTCAACAAATCGAAGCGGCTGTCCTCAGATGGACGGCCGCGCTGGCCGTCGACCGAATCGCTGGCCAAGATCATCGAGGCGACCGGCGCCTCGCTGGATGAATTTGCGGGGCTGGTCGAGGGTCGGGGTAGTTCCGGCGCACTACCTGCGCAGAGATCGTCGGTGCCGCTGCTCGGCTTCGCCCAGGCGGGCGCCGGTGGCTTCTTCGACGACGCCGGGTTTCCAGCGGGGCAGGGATGGGATCTGATCGAGCTTCCGGCACGGGCAACCGAGACCTCCTATGCCTTGAAGGTCCAGGGCGATTCCATGCTGCCGCTCTATCGCAATGGCGATGTCCTGATCGTCGAGCCAGGGGCTACCATACGAAAGGGTGATCGCGTCGTCGTCAAGACCAATGCCGGCGAGGTGATGGCCAAGGTGCTCGACCGCCAGACACCGAGGTCGATCGCGCTGGTCTCCCTCAATCCCGATCACCCGGACCGCGACATCCCCATGCGCGATGTCGAATGGGTGGCGCGGATTGTCTGGGCAAGCCAGTAGGCGCGGGGCCGGTGCGTCTGCCTCACCTTGCCTTGGCTGTTCTGGCGATCCCGGCGATGGCCACGGCAATTGTCGCCGGCGGCCGCGCCGTCCAGAGCGAAAGCGGCGGCCCCTGGGAGCAAATCCAGGTCGGCGCTGAACCGCAGCCCGCCGCGCCGGCTACGTCGGCCATCCCGAAACCAGTGCCGGCCAAGCAGGCGGCGCATTCGAGGGCAATCGATCCAGACATCGTGGTGCCGCCGCAGCCCGGTTCCAACGAGCTTGAACGGATAGAGCCGCGCGCCCCGTTGAGCGATCTGGCATTGGCCGGACCGCCCAAGCCGCCAAAAACGAAAATGCCTGACGACTGGAAAGGCACGAAACTATTCCAGCCCGTCGCGTCGGCCGCCGGGCTCATCGAAGCAAAGGGCTATTCGATTGCGGTTTCCGGTATCGACATCGTCAAGCAGGAGGAGACTTGCACCGACGGCGGCGAGTCCTGGAATTGCGGCATTCGGGCGCGAACGGCCTTCCGCGCCTTTCTCCGCAGTCGTGCGGTGGTCTGTGCAGTGCCGCCCGAAGGCGGTCGTGATCTGATCGCCGCCGAGTGCCGGATCGGCAATCAGGATATCGGCCAATGGCTGGTCGAAAATGGCTGGGCGCGCGCCGCCAAGGGCGGCCCTTACGCAGAAGCCGGCGAGAAGGCGCGTGCAGCAAAAAAAGGCGTCTTCGGGCCGGCGCCGAGCGTTTCAGGCCTGCCGCCGCTCCCGGCTGCTGCGTCGCGATCCGCGCCTGTAGCGCCTAGCTCGATCCTGGAGGAGCAAGACGGCGTCCTCATGCCGCCAGCTGACCAGCCAGCGCCCGCTGAATGAGCTCGCGCGTTTCGGCGATGCCGTAGAGCGCAGCGAAGGAGCCGAAGCGCGGTCCGCGTTCCTGACCTATCAGCACCTGATAGATCATCTGGAAGAAGGCGACGGAGACACCGGGTCCGCCCTCCGGGCTCTGCTTGGAATGGTCCTGGTAGCGCTCGATCTTGCGCGCAACATTGAGGGCAGCGTTCTGGATTGCCTCGCTGTCGGCATCAGCCGGCAGCGCGGCGAGCGCTACCGAAAGCTTGGTCAGCGCCTCGCGCTCGACCGCGTCGGCAGCACGGTACACTTTCGCCGGCTTCACGAAATCGTCGAAATAGCGGATGGCATATTCGGCCAGCCGGTCGAGCTCGGGATGGGTTGTCGGCGTCACACCCGGCGCGTGGCGCGAAATGAAACCCCACAGCACGTCCCTGTTCTGCGCATTCGAGGCGCTGACCAGGTTGAGCAGCAGCGAGAACGGAACCGGCAGGTCGACTGCCGGGGGATTGCCGTCATGCATGTGCCAGACCGGATTGCCCAGCCGCTCCTTCCAGTCCTGCCTCTGATAGGCAGAGAGGAACGTGTAATATTCGTCTACCGCCTTCGGGATGACGTCGAAATAGAGCTTCTTCGCGGTTCGCGGGCGCTGGAACATATAAAGGCTAAGGCTCTCGGTCGGCGCGTAAGTCAGCCACTCGTCGATGGTCAGCCCATTGCCCTTCGACTTCGAGATCTTCTGGCCGTTCTCATCGAGGAACAGCTCGTAATTGAAGCCCTCCGGTGCCGGAGCATCGAGCGCGCGGCAAATCTGCCCGGCGAGCTTGACGGAATCGATCAGATCCTTGCCGGACATCTCGTAATCGACGCCGAGTGCTGCCCACCGCATCGCCCAATCTGGCTTCCATTGCAGCTTGGCATGACCGCCGGTCACCGGCGTCTCGAAGCGCTCGCCGGTGTCCGGGTCGCGCCACACGATGGTGCCGGCGTCGAGCTTGCGCTGGTCGATCGCGACTTGCATGACGATGCCGGTCTTGGGATGGATCGGCAGGAAGGGCGAATAGCTCAGCGCCCGCTCCTCGCGCAGCGACGGCAGCATAATTGCCATCACCTTATCGAAGCGCTCGAGCATCTTGAGCAGCGTCGCATCGAAGCGGCCGGAAGTATAATAGTCGGTCGAGGAAGCGAATTCGTAATCGAAGCCGAAACGGTCGAGGAAAGTGCGCAGCCGTGCGTTATTGGCGGCGCCGAAGGACGGATACTCATTGGAGAACGGGTCCGGTATCCTGGTCAGCGGCTTGCCGAGATAGGCGCGCAGCATGTCCTTGTTAGGCACATTGTCAGGCACCTTGCGCAATCCGTCCATGTCGTCGGAGAAGCACAGCAGCCGCGTCTTGACCTTGTCTTCAGTCAGCACGCGGAAGGCGTGGCGCACCATAGATGTGCGCGCCACCTCGCCGAACGTGCCGATGTGCGGCAGGCCGGACGGGCCGTAGCCGGTCTCGAACAGCACCGTTTCCGGGTAGCCGCTGCTCGCGTAGCGGGCGACGATCTTTTTCGCTTCCTCGAATGGCCACGCCTTGCTTTCGGCGGCGGCGGCGAGGACTTCCGGGCTGAGATCGATCGGCTGTTGTTCGGCCATGATGCTATTCCTGCAACGTTGCCAGCATCGATGCCGGCAGCCGCATGCTCTAGACCATGATCCCGAAAAGTGGAACCCGGTTTTCGGGCAGGACCGTGATCAGGCAAGAAGCCCCCGTCCCGATAGTCAGGATGGATCAACTTCCAAGGCGTGATCGGAGCGCCAACGATCGCGGCTGTTTTTCCTTGCGGCGCCGGTCCCTCGTTCCTAACTTCGGGACCATCTCAAGGAGTTGTAAATGCCATTGTCGCCACACGAAGCCATGATCTACCTGATGGTCATCACCTCGGCGTCAGACCGCGACATGACCGACGTCGAACTGGCGCGGATCGGCGACGTCGTTCGATCCTGGCCGGTGTTTGAGGATTTCAACCAGGAGCGGCTGGTCGAGGTCGCCCAGGCCTGCCAGAAAATGCTGCATGAAAAGGATGGGCTGGAGGGCGTCCTGGCGCGCGTCGCCGAGGCGCTGCCCGAACGCCTGCGTGACACCGCCTATGCCGCCGCCTTCGAGGTCGCAGCTGTCGATCTCGAAATGCGCCTGGAGGAGGTACGCGTTCTGCAGCTCGTCCGCCGGGAACTCGACCTCGATGCGCTGACGGTCGCCGCCATTGCGCGAGCCGCCAAGGCCCGCCTTCGCACGCTGACCTGAGCCGGCGGCCAAGCTCAGAAAAAACTGACGGGAAAATAGCGCAGATAGAACTCGGCGAACGTGCCTTTCACCGAGATTTCCTGCAGCGCGTAGTCGAAAGCGGCGGCCAGTGCCGGATCGTCGGCCCTGGTGGCGATTGCCATGCCTGAGCCGAGATATTCGGGCGCCAGATAGGGGCCGCCGGCAAAGCGGCAGCAGCCCGCTGCATCCGAACCGCCGAGCCAGAAGGCGAAACGCATGCCGTCGCCGAAGGCGGCGTCGATCTTGCCGGCTTTCAGCTCGCCATAAAGCTCCTCCGGCTTTGCGAACGGGACGATTTGGACGTCGCCGAAATAATCGCGCAGCACCCGCTCGTGCGCGGAGCCGGCGATCACGCCGACACGCTTGCTGCGCAGCTTGTCGAACATTGGTTCGGTCAGCGCCTGTGTCTTCAGCATGATGAAGCGGGCCGGAAATTGCAGGTAGGAGCGTGAAAATGCGTATTTCGACCGCGACTCCGGCGTCGCGGCGATGCCGGCAATGATCGCTTCGCCCTCGCCTTTCCCGAGCGCACCTTCGAGCTCGGCCCAGGGCAGCGCCTGGATCTGGCATTTTTCGGCAACGCCGAGCTCGGCGCAGATGGCGCGCGCCAGGTCGACATGGAAGCCCGACAGCCGGCCTGCCCCATCGAGGAAATTGAACGGCGGGAAATCCGTGGTGGTCAGGAATCGCAGCCGCGGCAGCATCGAAAGGTCCGGCTTTGGCAGCCGCTCCTTGGCGTCCCAGAACACGGGCACCTGCGGCTCCGCGGCGAGCGCAGCAGCCGCAAGCGATTGCGCTCCGATCAATATCGAGATCAATGAAATGGATATGCGCCGAAACGCCACGCGACGACTCCGTTCGGTCTTGCCCCGGCTTTCGTACGAAATAACACAGGTTTTTGTACGAAAAAAACACAGGTGCGACGGTTTTTGGTTTCATCATTGCAATTTAGGGATATTGTTTAGTGAGTTTGCAAGTGACTGCGTGATGCCGGCTGAAGAGGAGCAGTAGGACGCACGGGGGAGGCAGCTTTGCAGTCCGGGGTTGATGGCGTGGTGCGGGTTGATCACTGCCATTGGCCTCAAGAGCGGAAGGCAACATGGGGTAGATGTTGCGATGGGTCATTTCGATCGTACGCTGGAGTTGATAGATCAGTTGCAGCACGCCGGCACAGCCGCCGCCGTCTGCGAAAAGCTGTTGGGGGTAACAAGCGGGTTCGGGCTGACGGCGCTGATGGCCGGGACGGTTCCGCAACCTGGCACGCCGAGAAACCAGCAAAAGGACCATGTGCTGCTCTGCGACTGGCCGGCTGAATGGCTTGAGCGCTACGTCGCGCGCAACTACGTCGATCACGACCCCGTCGTCAGCCACATGAAGCAGCTTCAAGCGCCATTCCAGTGGCGGGAAGCATCTCAGGGCATCCGCATCGGCAAGAGCGGCGGCGAGGTGATGGGCGATGCCGGGGAATTCAAGCTGCGCGACGGGTTGGCCTTTCCGCTAATCACGCTTGATGGCCAGATCGTCATGGTGTCGCTAGGCGGCGAGGCTGTCGAATTGTCGAGCGCCGATTTCGGGTTGGTGTCGCTGGTCTCGACTTATGCGATTGGCCGCGCAATGCAGCTCCACACCATGGCGGGCAAAACCATCGATCATGTCGAATTAACGCCGCGTGAGCGCGAATGCCTGCAATGGGCTGCTGTTGGCAAGTCCGAATGGGAGATTTCGCAAATTCTCGGCATTTCGGAACACACGTCAGAGAAACACCTTCTTAACGCCAAAAGCAAACTCGGTGCCGTCAACCGGGTCCAGGCCGTCGCGGAAGCGATAAGGCGCGGCTATATTAACTAGGTCGGCCGCGCCGGCCTAGAAATTCTTGCTTGCGTGATCGCGTAATTTTTTTGGGAAAGCACGGCCGTATCTTCCTATTGAAACTAGGAGACGGCAAATGCTTTTTTCCCTCACAACCCAGGAATTGATGGAACGGCCCGACCTCTGGGAGGCAGTTCATCGTTTGCGTTACAGAGTTTTCGTCGAAGAGATGGGATGGACCGATCTGCAGCGCCCTGATGGCCTCGAGATCGATCAATTCGACCACGACGAGGCAGTGCACCAGATCGTCATCCGCAATGGCGAGCTCGCCGGTTATCAGCGGATGTTGCCGACAACCCGGGCCCATCTTCTAACCGATGTGCTGGCGGACCTTTATGAGGGAACCCCACCGTCGGGCCCGAATGTCTATGAACTGACCCGCTATGCGGTTGCGCCGGGATTCCGCGACGGTCGGCGCGGCGTGTCGACAGTCGGCACCGAGCTGATCGCCGGCTTCGTCGAGTGGGGTCTGAAGCGCAACGTCAACCAGGTGATCATCGAATTCGAGCCGATGTGGGTGCTTCGCGCGCTGCAGCTGCATTTCCTGGCAACGCCGCTCGGTTACCAGCGTACCTATGGCAACCAGCAGGTGGTTGCCACACTGCTCACCTTCAACGAGCACACGCTCGACGTGGTGCGTTCGCGCCGCAACCACTTTGCGCCGGTGCTGGCCAGAGGGTACCCGGACATGCTCGGACAGAGACGCGCCTCGTGAGATTGGAGAGAGGCCATGAACGTTCACTCACAAGCAGAATTCCGCAATCACACGCTGATCGTCACGGTATCGTCGGGTGACGGCCGCCCGGTGCTGGACAGGCGGGCCTATGAAAGCCTGGCCAGGACATTCCACGAAGCCGCTGTCGACGACGACGTCCGCGTAGTGGTCCTGCGCGGCTTGGCCGGGTGCTTCTGCCTCGGTGCCGATTTCTCCGAATTTCTCGACGCCACCAAACATCGGCGACTGATCGCCGCCGTCACCGATATGTTCCGCACGCTGGCGACGTTTCCGAAACCGGTCCTTGCCTGTGTCGACGGCGACGCCGTCGGCGTCGGTTGCACCATCCTGTTCCACTGCGACATGGTGATCGCCTCGAGCAAGAGCACGTTTCGGGTGCCGTTCGTCGATTTCGGCCTGGTGCCGGACGCGGCGACCAGCATTCTGGCGCCGCAGAAGCTCGGCTATGCCGGGGCGTTCCGCTTCTTCTGCCTGGGCGACACGCTCGCCGCCGAAGATGCCAGGGCACTGGGCCTTGTCGGCGAGATCGTGACGGACGGCAGCGTCGAGGAAGCCACGTTGGCAACAGCCAGGCAACTCGCCAAGAAGCCTGTCGCGGCGCTGCTACAGACGCGCGACCTGCTTAGGGGCGACACCGGCGCGCTCTGCGACCGCATCGATCAGGAGATCTCGCTTTTCCAGCAGGCGCTGCAGGACGACACCACGCTGAAGCGACTGCAGCGGATTGCCCGGCTGGCGGCATGAGAGCCGCGTATCGATGAGGTGAGCTTATTTTTCGAGGAAAGTCGGCCCTTCGCCGATGATCTTCTTGTCCTCCTTGCCGATGACGTCGAGGTCGCGGCCGTCATAGGGAAGCGAAAGGAGAATGCGCTGCATGACGGCCAGCCGCGCGCGCCGTTTGTCGTTCGCCCGCACAATGATCCAGGGCGCGAACTCCTTGTGCGTGCGCTCGACCATCAGGTCGCGCGCTTTGGTGTATTCGTCCCATTTGCTGATGCCGGCGATGTCGATTGGCGAAAACTTCCAGCTCTTCAGCGGGCTCCAGCGGCGGTCGTGGAATCGCTCGAGCTGCGTTTCCCGGCCGATGTTCAGCCAGAATTTGAAGAAATGTATGCCCTCGTTGCGAATCATCCGCTCGAAATGCGGAACCTCGTCCAGAAATTGCTCGTGCTGCTCGGGCGTGCAGAATCCCATCACCGGTTCAACGCCGGCGCGGTTATACCAGGAGCGGTCGAAGGTGACGAATTCGCCCGACGTCGGGAAGTGGTCGACGTAGCGCTGGAAGTACCATTGTCCAAGCTCGGTGGGCGTTGGCTTGGTCAGCGCCACGTTGCGCGCCGTGCGAGGGTTCAGATACTGGCGCAAAACGAAGATCGTGCCGCCCTTGCCGGCAGCGTCGCGCCCCTCGAACAGCGACATTACCCGCTTGCCCGTCGACTGCAGCCACGCCTGCGCCTTGACCAGCTCGATCTGCAGCTTCTCTAGCCTCTCGTCATACTCCTCGCTCTTCATCTTCTTGTCGTAAGGGTAACCGCCGGCAGTGAGCTTGCGGTCCTCGACCCAGTCGGGAAGCGCGGGGGCCTCGATGTCGAACGCCCTCTCCTTGCCGCCGATCATGATCTTCAGCGGCCCCGATGAGGGTGCGGCGGGGCTTTCCTTGGCGTTTTTCATCGAGGCGAACCTTTCCAGCTTCCGGACTCGTGCTATTGGGAGCCTTACTGCATCGGCCCGAAAATCGGAATCGATTTTCGGAAAGAACGATGCAGCAGATAAAGAGGTAGAGCGTCCTTTGTGCGCCCAATTGGACGCACTGCGCTCTAGCGCCGGTCCAGCAAGAAGTTCTTGAAGTGGCCGCAGACGGAGCGCCAATGGCCGACATCGGCACAGAGCGGAGAGGCAGGGCGCAAACCGTCGCCATGCGGCTGTGGAACAGCCGCTGGCTGCTGGCGGCCGGTCTCGTTGCGGTTCTGATGGTCTATGGTTTTGCCGGCATGTCTGGCTATGTGGTGCTGCTGGCTGGCGCCGTGCTGGTTGCCGCTGCGATGCTGCCGGCCGGCATCGCCCGCCAATCGACCGAAAATGCCGCGGCCATCGAGTCGGGCGTGCAACAACTTTCCGGCGAATATCTCGCGGCGGCGGTTGCCGATCCGCTGATCATTTTCGATCGCTCCGCCGCCATCGTCCACGCCAACGCCGCTGCCTTTGCCGCCTTCGGTGGGATTGCCCCCGGCATGTCGCTGTCGCTGAAATTCCGCGCGCCGGAAATGCAGGCCTTGCTGGATAGCATCTTGGCGGGCAACGTCGCTTCGGACAGCGTCGACTACATAGAAAAGCTGCCGGTCGAACGAGCCTATCGGGTGAGCGCGTCTTCAGTCGGCCATGCCACGGATCTCTACGTGCTGGTGTTCAAGGACCAGAGTGAGGCGCGCCGGATCGACAGAATGCGTGCCGACTTCATTGCCAATGCCAGCCACGAGCTGCGCACGCCTCTCGCCTCGATCGCCGGCTTCATCGAGACGCTGCGCGGGCCGGCCCGCAACGACCCCGCGGCGCGCGAGCAGTTCCTGCAGATCATGCAGAACCAGACCAGCCGCATGGCGCGCCTCATCGACGACCTTCTGTCGCTGTCGCGCCTGGAGATGAAGCCCTATCTCAAGCCGGGAACCGAGGTCGACGTGCGCCAGGCCATCGACAGCGTCATCGATTCGCTTGGGCCGCTCGCAAAGGAAAACGGCGTCGTCATCGAGCGTGATTTCGCGGAAGGGCCGCTCGACGTGGCCGGCGATCGGGACGAGCTTTTCCAGGTCTTCGAAAATCTGCTGGAAAACGCCTGCAAATATGGTCAGTCGGGCGGACGTGTCGTGGTGTCGATCATACGCAGCGACAGCGATCCCGAACCGGGCATCGACGTCACCATCAGGGATTTCGGCCCCGGCATCCCCGAAGAGCACATCCCGCGCATCACCGAGCGTTTCTACCGCGTCGATGTCGAGAACAGCCGAACCCAGAAGGGCACCGGCCTTGGCCTGTCCATCGTCAAGCATATCCTGACCCGCCACAACGCCAGACTCTCCATCAGGTCGGAGATCGGCAAGGGTGCGGCGTTCACGGTCCATTTGCCGGCTCGCTAACGTAGTACTATCTCTAGCACATAATGGGCCGTTTCTTTTTTCTGTCATCCGGCTAGCGTATCAGCGGGGATTCGAGGGAACGACTCAACCACGAGATCCCGGGAAGGCATTTCGTCCATGCAGTCCGTGCATATCGTCAGCGCCTATGACGAGGAGCTGAAATATCTGTCGAAGCGCATCGCTGCGATGGGCGGGCATGCCGAGCGCATGGTCGAGCAGGCGGTCGCGGCGCTGGTCAATGCGGATCCGGGGCTTGCCCAGAAAGTCATTCGGGACGACCTGGTTCTGGATGAGGGACAGCGCGAGATCGACGACAAGGCGATCATCATCATCGCCAAACGCCAGCCGATGGCGACGGATCTGCGCGAGATCGTCGGCGCGATCCGCATCTCGGCTGACCTCGAACGGGTAGGCGACCTCGGCAAGAACGTCGCCAAGCGGGTGGTTGCCGTCGCAGACGGGCGCCAGCCGAACAGCCTGTTCCGCGGCCTCGAGGCTTTGGCCAATCTGGCACTGACCCAGCTCAAGGAAGTACTCGACGTCTATGCGTCGCGGTCGGTGGAGAAAATCGGTTTCGTGCGCGACCGCGACGACCAGATCGACGCCATGTACACCTCTCTGTTTCGCGAATTGCTGACCTACATGATGGAAGACCCACGCAACATCACCCCCTGCACACATCTCCTGTTTTGCGCCAAGAACATCGAGCGCATCGGCGACCACGCCACCAACATCGCCGAGACGATCTACTATATCGTCACCGGCGACCAGATGCCGGCCGATCGTCCGAAGGGCGATAAGACGGACAAGATTATTCTTTCCGCAACCCAACCAGCGAAGTGAGTTCTCTCAGCACTGATGCGAATTTCGGATTCGCCACCCGACAGAAAATTGCGCTAAGCTTTCGACGCGCCGACTTCTCAGTTCCGCGATGAAGGCCCTGCCTTCAGGAGGCTGCGATGGAATATGTCCGCGAGTTTGCTCCTGCGCCGCCGATGTCGGGTATAATCGCTTGCGGCGTCTATACGGCTGGGCGGCGCATCGCCGACATTCCGATCGAGGAAGCCGGCGAATGGGCCGGGAAGCCGGGCCACGTGGTCTGGATCGGACTGCTGGAGCCCGACCGCAATTTGTTGATGCGCGTCCAGGCGCAATTCCATCTGCATGAGCTGGCGATCGAGGACGCCGAGCATCCGCACCAGCGACCGAAGATCGAGCAATATGGTGATGCCCTGTTCATCGTTGCCCGCACGGCGCAGCTGATCGACAGCCGCGTCACCTTCGGCGAGACGCATCTGTTCGTCGGCGCGGGCTACATAGTCAGCGTCAGGCATGGCCCGTCGACCTCCTACGCCGCCGTTCGCCAGCATTGGGAAAGCTGCCCGCATTCCCTTGCCAAGGGCGAGGATTTCGTCCTCTACGCCATTCTCGATTTCATCGTCGACAACTATATGCCGGTGCTTGAGCAGATCGAAAACGAGGTCGAGGCGATCGAGGACAAGGTTCTGCTGAAACCGATGACCGGTTCCGATATCGAACGGCTTTACATGCTGCGCCGCGATCTCTTGCGCCTGCGTAATGCGGCCCTGCCGCTGGTGGAGGTCTGCCGGCGGCTCACCAGCGCCGATCTGCCGCAAATCCACACAGCCATGCACCCGCTGTTTCGCGACGTCACCGACCACATCCGCACTGTCCAGGAAAAGATCGACAGCCTGCGAGAGGTTCTCGCCTTCGCCTTCGAGGCGAGCCTTCTGGTCGGTCAAAGCCAGGAGACGGCGATCTCCAAGAAGCTTGCCTCATGGGCCGCAATCTTGGCCGTGCCGACGGCATTCGCCGGCATTTACGGCATGAATTTCAGCGACATGCCGGAACTGAGGATGGAATATGGCTACCCGGCCGTCCTGGCGGCAATTGCCCTGATCTGCACGTTTCTTTACTGGCGGTTTCGCAAGAATGGATGGCTATGAAGTGGGTGAATGATCAATAGTGAATAAGGCTAGGCAAGAGCCTTGCTTTCTTACTCCAAGCTCAGCCCGCCACCATTCACCATTCACCATTCACCTGCTCCGCCGCCGCTCCGATGCCGGCTGGAACGCCACGCGGGCGTGGTACTTGCAGTAGGGGCCGGTTTCGGCGGCGTCGTTGCCGCAGAAATGGAAGTCTTCCGAAAGCGGATCGCCGTTCGGCCATTTGCAAGTGCGCTCGTTGAGTTCGACAAGTTGCAGATGCCGTGAGATCGGCACGACGACGTTCTCGACCGGGCGGATATAGTGGCGCGCCACCGGTTCGGCATCGAACTGCGCCTTGAGCGCGGTCGCACCGATCGACATCGAGGTGGTGGCATGGCGCGTGGCGCTTGCTGCCCGGGACACCGATTTCTGGATCGTCGATCCCTGCACCGTCTTCTTCTGGCGTGCCGGTGAGGCGGTCGTGCGTCCGCGACCGGACAGTTTCAGCCGGTGCACTTTGCCGATGACCGCATTGCGGCTGACCCCGCCAAGCTGTGCGGCGATCTGGCTGGCGCTGAGGCCCTCCGACCACAATTTTCTGAGAAGTTCGACTCGCTCGTCAGTCCAGTTCATGAGACCGCGCTCCTGCTGAAACGTGCGGCAATCGGAATCCATCCCCGACCCGGCTTCTGCCGGGCAGACACCACATATATCGGGTGATTAGGTCCGCCGCACGAAATCTAGTTATTTCTCTGCTACAATTACCTTATGCGCTGACTCGGTGACAAGAGTCCCAAGGCCAACACGAATCGGTTTTTTCGGTTTTCCCCAACTTGCCCGGTCGCTTAGGAGCCGGCGTTATGCTGGGGGCTTGCCGCGCGACCTTGCGCGACCTTTTCGTTGACTTCACGGCCGAAAAACACGATAAGCCACAAGGGCCGCCGCTTTGGCGGCTTTTTGATTTTTCCGGTTCCGGAGACGCATATAATGAGCGGTTCGGCGCTTTTCGAGACCTTTGTTCGCGCACCCCTGGCTTTCGACCACGGTGAAGGCACCTGGCTGGTCACCGACAAGGGCGAGCGATATCTCGATTTCGCCGGCGGCATCGCCGTGAATTCGTTGGGCTACAGCCATCCGCATCTGGTCGCGGCCCTCACCGAGCAGGCCGCCAAGCTCTGGCACGTCTCCAATCTGTACGAGATTCCGGGACAGAGCCGGCTCGGCGAGCGGCTGGCCGACGCAAGCTTCGCCGACAAGGTGTTCTTCACCAATTCCGGCGCAGAGGCGCTCGAATGCGCCATCAAGACGGCGCGGCGCTACCACTTCGTCAAGGGCCATCCCGAGCGCTACCGCACAATCACCTTCGAAGGCGCCTTCCACGGCCGCACCCTGGCGACCATCGCCGCCGGCGGTCAGTACAAGTATCTGGAAGGTTTCGGCCCCAAGGTCGACGGCTTCGACCAGGTCGGTTTCGACGATGTGGATGCCGCCGAGAAGGCGATCACGCCTGAAACCGCGGCGATCCTGATCGAGCCGGTGCAAGGCGAGGGCGGCATCAGGCAAGTGCCGACGCAATCGCTGAAGCGGCTCAGGCAGCTCTGCGATCAGCACGGACTGCTCCTGATTTTCGACGAGGTCCAATGCGGCGTCGGCCGCACCGGAAAGCTGTTCGCGCATGAGTGGGCGGGTGTCACCCCCGACCTCATGGCGGTGGCCAAAGGCATCGGCGGCGGCTTCCCGATGGGTGCCTGCCTCGCCACCGACGAGGCAGCGGTCGGCATGACCGCCGGCGTGCACGGCACCACCTTCGGCGGCAATCCGCTGGCAATGGCGGTCGGCAACGCCGTGCTCGACGTGGTACTGGAAGACGGCTTTCTCGAAGACGTCCAGCGCAAGGCACTGCTGTTGAAGCAGGGGCTCGCTGGCGTCGCCGACGAATTTCCGGATGTTATCGAAAGCATCAGGGGCACCGGCCTGATGCTCGGGCTTAAATGCGCGATGCCCAACACCAAGGTCACGGTGGCACTGCGTGACCAGCATCTCTTGACGGTTCCGGCCGGCGACAACGTTATCCGCCTGCTGCCGCCTCTCACCGTCACCGACGCCGAGATCCACGAAGCGCTCGAGCGCATTCGTGCCGGCGCCAAGAGCCTGGCAGATGCCATCGTCGCTGCCGCTGCGAAGTAATCCTGGAATTCCTGATGTCCCTTCGCCATTTCACCGATCTTTCCGCCGTTTCCGAAGGCGATCTGCGCTTCATGCTCGACGACGCAGCGGTGCGAAAGGCAAGGCTCAAGGCCGGCGAACGCAGCAAGCCGCTCGAAGGCAAGGTGCTGGCGATGATCTTCGACAAGCCGTCGACGCGCACGCGCGTGTCGTTCGACGTCGGTATGCGGCAGTTGGGTGGCGAGACGATCATGCTGACCGGCACCGAGATGCAGCTTGGCCGCTCGGAGACCATTGCCGACACGGCCAAGGTGCTGTCGCGCTACGTCGATGCCATCATGATCCGCACCACCTCGCATGACCGGCTGCTGGAACTGATGGAAAACGCTACGGTCCCCGTCATTAACGGGCTGACCGACGAGACCCATCCCTGCCAGCTGATGGCCGACATCATGACCTTCGAAGAGCACCGCGGTCCGGTGGCCGGTAAAACGATCGCTTGGACCGGCGACGGCAACAACGTGCTGCATTCGCTGCTGGAGGCATCCGCGCGGTTCCATTTCAAGCTGAATGTCGCCGTGCCCGAGGGCAGCGAACCGGCCCAGAAGCATGTCGACTGGTCGAAAGCCAATGGCGGCAAGCTGAAATTCACCCGTTCGCCCGAGGAGGCCGTTCACGAGGCCGACTGCATCGTCACCGACTGCTGGGTGTCGATGGGCCAGGAGCACCGTGCCCGCGGCCACAATGTCTTCCTGCCCTATCAGGTCAATGCGGCACTGATGGCGAAAGCCAAGCCGGATGCGCTGTTCATGCACTGTCTGCCGGCGCATCGCGGTGAGGAGGTTACCGACGAGGTCATCGACGGACCGCATTCGGTGGTGTTCGATGAGGCCGAGAACCGGCTCCATGCCCAGAAGGCGGTCTTGGCCTGGTGCCTGGGCGCTTGATACGAGCCGCGGTGATCCGGGCCGGCCTGATCTGCGCCGCCTTGATCTGGGCCGCCTTGATCCGGGAGTTGGTGGTGCCTATCTCAGGCGCATCACGCAAATCGAGCGCGTCTCGTCGCATGCACCCCGGAGGGCGGCATCGCCGCGCCCCGGAGCTTTGTCATGTTGGAAACTCATCAATTGGCTGAACATAAACCCAAGCTCGGCGAATTCGGCTACGCCGGCGACGACCATGTCGTGCCGTTCGAGGTCGGCCCGCTCGACGTGCGCGGTCGCACCGTCCAGCTCGGGCCGATGCTCGATGCTATTCTCAGCCGTCACGACTATCCCGAGCCGGTCGCCCGGCTCCTGGCTGAAGCCTGTGTGTTGACGGTATTGCTCGGAACTTCGCTGAAGTTCGAGGGCAAGTTCATTCTGCAGACCCGCACCGACGGGCCGGTCGACATGCTGGTCGCGGATTTCTCCACGCCGCACGCGCTGCGCGCTTATGCCCGCTTCGATGCCGACCGGCTGCAGGCTTTGACTTCTGCCGGCGAGACGTCACCGCAGACGCTGCTCGGCAGCGGCGTCCTGGCGCTGACCATCGACCAGGGCGCTCACACACAACGCTACCAGGGCATCGTCCAACTCGACGGCGTCACACTGGAAGATGCCGCACGCACTTATTTCCGCCAGTCGGAGCAGATTCCGACCGACCTCCGGCTTTCGGTTGCCAAGCTTCTGACGCCGGGCGTCGGCGGTGCTCGCGAGCAATGGCGGGCCGGTGGCCTGCTGGCACAATTCCTGCCGCAGTCGGCGGAGCGCATGCGCGTACCCGACCTTCCCGGTGGCGACGGCGATCCGCGCGAGGAAATCCACGACCCGACCGACAATTCCTGGCAGGAGCTGCTGGCGCTGCTTGGTACTATTGAACCGACCGAGCTGATCGATCCGACGATCGGCGCCGAACGGCTGCTTTACCGGCTTTTCCACGAGCATGGCGTCCGCGTGTTCGGCGGGGTGCCGGTCGCCGACCAGTGCTCATGCTCGAGGGAGAAGATCCACGGCATCCTCGAAGGCTTTTCCGCCGAGGAGATCAGGGACAGCACCGAGGATGGCAGCATTCACGTCGCCTGCGAATTCTGCTCGAAGCAATATGACTTCGACCCGGCGGAGTTTGCAGCGGCCGGATGACCGCCGTCAATTGACGGTGCGCCGCATTCCCGGCAAGTCGAGCGAGAAGGCGGGGATGGCGACGTCGAACGTCTCGCCCCGCCTGTTGCGCATGGTGTAGTGCCCGACCATGATGCCGGACGGCGTCGAGAGCGGGCATCCAGACGTATACTGATAGCTGTCGCCGGGGTTGAGTCCGGGTTGCTCGCCGACGACCCCGGGGCCGCGCACTTCCTCGACCTTGCCGGTGCCGTCGGTAATGTGCCAGTAGCGCGACAGAAGCTGCACGAACTCATCCGACTGATTGTCGATGGTCACCTGATATCCCCAGACATAGCGGTTTTGCGGAGGGTCGGAGTGATCCTCCAGATAGAACGGCCTGACCTGCACTTCGATGTTGCGGGTGACGGCGCTGTACATAAACTGCTCCAAAGCAATGTAGATGGAACTTTCGACGCTCAGCGCAGTTTGATCAACGATGCGCGTCATCTCCTTGCCCGACTCGAGCGCAGGTGCCGAAAAACAATGTCATTTAAGTGACACATGACAATGATGGTGTGCAGGCTTGTGCCGGGCGACTCAGCGTTCTGTCGAATTGTTGAAAACGGCCGTCATGCGGCCGGCACTTCTGGAGTGACCAGATCTCGATGGAACCGACATTCGCAGCCGCTCTCCTTTCCATAGCCCTCCTTCTTTCAAATCTCGCCAGCATCCTGTTGGCTTCGCTGAAGCTGAAGCGACCAGCCAGGATCGCATCGCCCGCGGCCAACGCGCCGCCGGTATCGATCGTCATCCCGGCGCGCGGCGTCGAGCCGTTTGCCGAAGAGACGCTGGAGCGCGCCTTCTCACTCGACTGGCCGCGCTACGAACTCATCTTCTGCGTTGCCCATGCCGACGACCCGGTGGTCAAGCCGATCACCGCCGCAATGGCGCGCTTTCCAGCTATTCGCGCCCGCCTTCTAGTCGGTGACGACCGCATCAGCGGCAATCCAAAACTCAACAATTGCGTGAAGGGTTGGGAAGCGGCGCATTATCGCTGGGTCATCCTTGCCGATTCCAATGTGCTTATGCCGAGCGACTACGTCCAGCAGCTGATGGCGGCATGGCGGCATGGCACTGGCCTCGTCTGCTCGACGCCGATCGGCTCACGGCCGGACGGCTTCTGGGGGGAGGTCGAATGCGCCTTTCTCAACACGCTGCAGGCACGCTGGCAGTACGCTGGAGAGGCGCTCGGCCTCGGCTTCGCGCAGGGCAAGAGCATGTTGTGGAACAAGCCGATGCTCGACGCCAATGGCGGCATCCGCGCGCTTGCCGCCGAGATCGCCGAGGACGCCGCCGCGACCAAGCTGGTCAACGGGCTCGGACTGCGGGTCAATCTTGTCGCCTCGCCCTTCGAACAGCCGCTCGGCCGGCGCACGCTTGGCGAGATCTGGTCGCGGCAGGCGCGCTGGGCGCGGCTGCGCCGCGTCACCTTCGCGCTGTTCTTCGCCCCCGAGATCCTGATCGGCGCGGCGCCGCCGCTGGTGCTTGCGCTGATCGCGGCGGCTGACGCCGGCGTCAGCCTGCCGGCAACCGCCATCGCCGTGCTGGTCGCGGCCTACCTGCCGGAATGCGCCTTGGCCTCGGCCAAGGGATGGCAGCTGTCGCCGCGCACGATCCCGGCGATGATGGCGCGAGACCTGATGCTTCCCGCCATTTGGGCGCGCGGATGGCTGAGCGGCGCCGTCGACTGGCGCGGCAATGTGATGACTATCCAGACCAAGGCCGTCGCGGAGCTGGAAGAGACCCCGTCCGGCGCCTGATCGGCGCGTCCCCGCTCGCCTCTGTTCGGCCAGCCCTTATCCGGCAACTCTCAGTGCCTGCTCGATGTCTTCGAGCAGGTCGTCGGCGTCCTCAAGGCCAACTGACAGCCTGAGCGTTCCCGGTCCGATGCCGAGCTCGGCGCGGGCCTCATCGGTCAAGTTCTTGTGCGTCGTCGTGGCCGGATGGGTGATCAGGCTCTTGGCGTCGCCGAGATTGTTGGAAATGAGCACGACGTCGAGTGCGTTCTGGAAGGCAAAGGCCGCCTGCTTGCCGCCCTTCACATCGAGGCAAATCAGCGTCGAGCCACCCGACATCTGCTTCTTGACTACGGCCGCTTGCGGGTGGTCGGCACGGCCGGGATAGATGACACGGGCGATTTGCGGGCGCTCGGCCAGGAAATCCGCGATGCGGCCGGCACTTTCCGTCTGCTGGCGTACGCGTAGCGGCAGCGTCTCCAGGCCTTTCAGCAGCGTCCAGGCATTGAAGGGCGAGAGGCTTGGGCCGGTGTGGCGGAAATAGTCATGCAGGTTCTCGTCGATCCATTTCTTGTCCGACAGAACGATGCCGCCAAGACAGCGCCCCTGGCCGTCAATATGCTTCGTGGCCGAATAGACGACGATGTGGGCGCCGAGCTGCAGGGGTTTCTGCTGCAAGGGCGTGGCGAAGACGTTGTCGACGATCAACCTGGCGCCGATCGCATTGGCAAGTGCCGCGACGGCGGCAATGTCGATCACTTCCAGCGTAGGATTGGTCGGGCTTTCCAGGAAGAACAGTTTGGTGTTTGGCTTGACCGCCTTTTCCCAATTGGCCATGTCGGTGCCGTCGACCAGCGTTGCCTCAATGCCGTATTTCGGCGCCAGCGTCTCGACCACCCAGCGGCAGGAGCCGAACAGCGCGCGCGCCGCCACGATATGGTCGCCCGCCTTGGCGCTGCACAGCAGTGCTGCCGTCACCGCCGCCATGCCGGATGCCGTGGCGCGCGCGTCCTCGGCTCCTTCCAGCGCGCACATGCGTTTTTCAAACATGTCGACCGTCGGATTGGCATAGCGCGAATAGATGAAGCCCGGCTCCTCGCCCTTGAAGCGGGCCTCCGCCGCTTGCGCCGTCTCGTAGACATAGCCTTGGGTGAGATACATCGCCTCGGAGGTCTCGCCGAAGCCGGAACGCAGCGTTCCGGCATGCACGAGTGCGGTCTGAGGCTTCCAGTCGCGCTTCTTGGTCATCATTCCATCCAAACACCAAAATTGGTCCAAACAACAAAAAACCGGTCGCGAAAGTCGCAACCGGTCCATATGGCCTTGCGGCCCGACGGTCCTTTAGCGACTTGTTTAACGTGGCTGCAAGCCGACCGGCCAAATCACCACGGGATAACGAGCTTTAGACCCGCGCCACGCTTGCGTCAATTGCCGGCATGATTAAGAGGGTTGTACCAAGCAGGTGCCAAACGCGTCCACGGTCGGACCTGCGACAGAACCTCGCCCGGCGTTCGAACGGAGCCAGACCCTTGCGGCAGACAGGCATTCTTCCCGATCAGGATATTTCCGCGCTGTTCCAGACGGGCGCGCTGAAATCGCCGCGCACGCTCGATGCCGATCAGATCCAGCCGGCCAGCCTTGACCTCAGGCTCGGCGACAAGGCCTGGCGGGTGCGTGCTTCCTTCTTGCCCGGCCCGGACCACAGGGTTGCCGACAAGCTCGACCGGCTGAAGCTGCACGAGATCAACCTCGCCGAAGGTGCTGTGCTGGAAACCGGCTGCGTCTACATCGTGCCGCTGCTCGAAAGCCTGGCGCTGCCCGCCCATATTTCCGCCTCCGCCAACCCGAAAAGCTCGACCGGACGGCTCGATATCTTCACTCGGGTAATGACCGACCGCGGCCACGAGTTCGACAAGATCGCCGCCGGCTATGAAGGCCCGCTCTACCTGGAGGTCAGCCCGCGCACTTTCCCGATCGTCGTGCGGACCGGCTCGCGGCTGTCGCAGATCAGGTTCCGCACCGGCAATGCGCTCTTGTCGGAAAACGAGTTGCACGAGTTGCACCGCGCCGAAATGTTGGTCGCCACCGAACCACCCAACATCTCAGGCGGGGGCATCGCGCTATCGATCGACCTCGACGGCGACAAGGACGGGCTGGTCGGCTATCGCGGCAAGCACCACACCGGCCTCGTCGACGTCGACAAGCGCGCCGCGCAGGATGTCGTCGATTTCTGGGAGCCGCTCTACAAGAGCGGTGCCGGCGAGCTGGTGCTCGATCCGGACGAATTCTATATTCTGGTGTCGCGCGAGGCGGTGCATGTGCCGCCGCTCTACGCGGCCGAGATGACGCCCTTCGATCCGCTGGTCGGCGAGTTCCGCGTCCATTATGCCGGTTTCTTCGACCCGGGTTTCGGCCATTCGGCGTCGGGCGGCACCGGCAGCCGGGCGGTGCTCGAGGTACGCAGCCACGAAGTGCCGTTCATCCTCGACCACGGCCAGATCGTCGGACGGTTGGTCTATGAGCACATGCTGAAACGGCCGCGGGCGCTCTACGGCACTGATCTCGGCTCGAACTATCAGGCACAGGGCCTGAAACTGTCCAAGCATTTCCGCGCCGCGCGCTGACCTTCCTCTCACTTCCGGGCTACGCCCGGCTCAAAGTGCCTTCACGGCGACCTTCACCGGCTGCTCGATTTCAAGCGGGTTGCGCAGTGGCAGGCCGAAATCCTGCGCCTCGATTTCGAATACGTCACCGGCCTTGGTCCTGACGCCGTCGGCAAAGGACAGCGTCGCCGTGCCGAACATGTGCACATGCACGTCGCCCGGCTGGCGGAAGGCTGAGTATTTGAAGTGGTGATGCTCGAGATTGCCAATGGTGTGCGACATGTTCGCCTCGCCCGACAGGAACGGCTTTTCCCAAAGCAGCTTGCCGTCGCGCAGGATGCGCGAAGTGCCGCGGATATCGGACGGCAGATCGCCGATCAGGATCTCCGGCCCGAACGAAGCATTGCGCAGCTTGGAATGGGCAAGGAAGAGATAGTTCACACGCTCGGTGACATGGTCGGAAAACTCGTTAGACAGCGTGAAGCCGACGCGGAACGGGGCGCCGTCGTCGCCGATCACATAGATACCGGCGATTTCCGGCTCCTCGCCGGCATCCTGGGCGAAGGCGGGCGACATAAGCGCCGCACCGGGCGCCACCGCCATGGTGCCGTTGCCCTTGTAGAACCATTCCGGCTGCACGCCGATCTGGCCCTTCGCCGGCTTGCCGCCCTCAAGCCCCATGCGGAACATCTTCATGGAATCGGTCAGCTGTTCCTCGCCGTCCGTGCTGAGCTTCTTGTGCATGGAATCGCGGGTCGCGGCGGAGCCGAGATGCGTCAGCCCGGTGCCGGTGAGATGGAGATGCGCCGGATCGGGATGGTTGATCGGCGACAGCAGCCGGCCCTTCTTGTAGGCTGCGTCGAGATCGACGGTTTCGCCGAAGCCCTTGCGCTCGATCAGGGCGACAAGCCCGCTGCCGGTACGCGCGGCTTCCATCGCCAGCGAATAGACGCTGCGGGCGCCGTTGATGACGCGGGTCTTGCCGCCGTTGCGGGCAACGACGCGGATCGTCTCGGCGTCGTCGAGGATTTGTGAGATCAGCATGGTAACCCTCTCTGAATTGTGGGCTGGCCTGCCCTTTCTCGGCAAACCCTACCCTGCGCGGCCCGGACCCCTGTCCGCGCCTCGGTTGAAATTCTTCGTCCGGATTGCGCTCGCGGATCAGGTCCCTCGGGGGACTTCTTTGCGCCCGGCAGCGCCGCGATGTGACCCGTATGCCTCCTGGTTGCCTCTCAAGCCTTGTTCTTGTTGTAGACGTCGAAGACGACGGCGCCGAGCAGCACCAGGCCTTTGACCACCTGCTGCCAGTCGACATTGACGCCCATGATCGACATGCCGTTGTTCATGACGCCCATGATGAAGCCGCCGACCACCGCGCCGATCACCTGGCCGACGCCGCCCATCGCCGAAGCGCCACCGATGAACACCGCGGCGATGACGTCGAGCTCGCTGCCGAGGCCGGCCGCCGGCACAGCCTGCCCCAGGCGCGCTGCGATAATCAGGCCGCCGAGTGCCGACAGCACGCCCATATTGATGAACACCATCAACGTCAGCCGTTCGGTCTTGATGCCCGATAGCTGGGCTGCCTTGGCATTGCCGCCCATCGCATAGATGCGACGGCCGATCGTCATGCGTTTGGTAACGAAGACGAACAACGCGATCAGCACGCCCATCACCATGAGAACGATGGGGAGGCCCCTATAGGTGGCGAATTGGTAGACGAGAAACAGCGCCAGCGCGCTGATCACCAGGGTCTTGACGACGAACAGCGAGAAGGGCTCGGCTTCGTAGCCATGCTTCTCGCGGGTGCGCCGTGCCCTGAGCCCGAAATAGGCATAGGCGAGCACGGCGACGAGGCCGATCACGATCGTCGTCAGGTGCAGCGTCAGGCCGCTGCCGACAATGGTTTTGCCGGCGGCGTTCACGGTTGGCGGTATCAGCGTCAATGGGCCGATCAGGTCCGGAATGAAGCCGGAACTGAGCGCCTTGAAGCCGACGGGAAGCGGCCCTACGGAAGACCCGCCACCCAGCAGCGCCTGGCAGATGCCGCGGAAGATCAGCATGCCCGCCAGCGTGACGATAAAGCTCGGTATTCGGTGATAGGCAATCCAGTAGCCTTGTGCCGCGCCGATCGCACCACCGACGATCAGGCAGATGATCGACACCACCAGCGGATTGCTCAATGGGCCAAGCGGCCAGATGACCATCATCATCGCCGCCAGCGCGCCGATGAAGCCGGCGACGGAGCCGACGCTGAGATCGATGTGGCCCGAAACGATCACCAGAAGCATGCCCAGCGCCATCACGATGATGAAGCTGTTCTGCTGCACGAGATTGCTGAGGTTCACCGGCTTGAACAGCGTTCCGGACGTGGTGAACTGGAAGAACACCATGATTGCGATCAACGCCAGCACCAACCCGTATTCGCGCAGGTTGGTGACCAGCGCCGAGACGGCAATGCGAGGTCCCTGTTGTAGATCCTGGGCAACGCCGGTCTGCGGCCCGGGAGCGCTTTCGGTGCTCATGATGCTTTTCCTTCTCCGCGGACGATGGCGCGCATTATCTTTTCCTGGCTGGCGTCGCTTGCCGCCATTTCGCCGACGATGCGTCCTTCGTTCATGACGTAGATGCGGTCGGTGATGCCGAGCAGTTCGGGCATTTCCGACGAGATGACGATGATTGCCTTACCCTCGGAGGCGAGACGCGCGATGATCGTATAGATTTCATACTTGGCGCCGACGTCGATACCGCGTGTCGGCTCGTCGAGGATCAGCACTTCCGGATTGGCGAACAGCCATTTCGACAGCACCACCTTCTGCTGATTGCCGCCAGAAAGGTTGCCGGTCATCTGGTAGACGCTCGAGGCGCGGATATTGGTCCTGCCGCGATAATCGTTGGCGACCGAAAGCTCGCGCAAATCGTCGATCACGCCGTGGCGCGACACGCCGGGCAGGTTGGCCAGCGTGATGTTGTGCTTGATGTGGTCGATCAGGTTGAGCCCGTAGGTCTTGCGGTCCTCGGTAACGTAGGCGATGCCGTGTTCCACCGCCTTGCTCACCGAAGAGACGTCGATCGGCTTGCCGTTGAGGAACACCTCGCCGGTGATGCGACGGCCATAGGACCGGCCGAACAGGCTCATGGCAAACTCGGTCCGGCCGGCACCCATGAGCCCGGCAATGCCGACCACTTCGCCCTTGCGGGCGTTGAGGTTGATACCCTTGATGACCTGCCGCTCGGCATGGATGGGGTGGTAGACCGACCAGTTTTTCACTTCGAGAACGGTCTCGCCGATCTTCGGCTCGCGCGGCGGATAGCGGTCGTCGAGCGAACGGCCGACCATCGAGGTAATGATGCGGTCCTCCGAGATGTCCTTCTTGGCCAGCGTCTCGATAGTCCGCCCGTCACGGATGATGGTGACCTTGTCGGCGACCCGGTTCACCTCGTTGAGCTTGTGCGAGATCAGGATCGAAGTGATGCCTTGCCGCTTGAATTCGAGCAGCAGATCGAGCAGCGCCTGGCTGTCCTTTTCGGACAGGCTCGCGGTCGGCTCATCGAGAATGAGCAACTTCACTTCCTTGCTGAGCGCCTTGGCGATCTCGACCAGCTGCTGCTTGCCGACGCCGATATTGGTGATCAGCGTGTTGGGGTCTTCCTTGAGGCCGACCTTCTTGAGCAGGGCGCTGGTGCGCGCCTCATTGGCATTCCAGTCGATGACGCCGTATCTGGCGTGCTCGTTGCCGAGAAAGATGTTTTCGGCGATCGACAGCATCGGCACCAGCGCAAGCTCCTGGTGGATGATGACGATGCCCTTGCGCTCGCTGTCATGGATGCCTTTGAAATGGCACTCATCGCCGCGATAGATGATCTGGCCGTCATAGGTGCCGGACGGATACACACCCGACAGCACCTTCATCAGCGTCGACTTGCCAGCGCCGTTCTCGCCGACCACGGCATGGATCTCGCCTTCCTCGACCATGAGCTTGACGTTCGACAGCGCCTTGACGCCGGGAAACGTCTTGGTGATGTCGCACATCTCCAAAATCGTCGATGCCATTGAGAATACCACTCCTGCGAGGTCCGCAAACAATACCGGGCTGGCTCGCCAACGAAAAGGGGCCCTGCCTGCGCAGGACCCCAGGCTTTGTAACCGCGATTACTTCAGCTCTTCGGCCTTGATGTAGCCGGAATCGACCACCAGGGACTGATAGTTCGACTTGTCGACGTCGTGCGGTGTCAACAGGATCGAGGGAACGACCTTGACGTCGTTGTTGTAGGTCGTGGTGTCGAGGCCTTCCGGCTTGCCGCCCGAGAGCACCTTGTCGACGAGTTCGACCGTCGCCTTGGCGAGTTCGCGGGTGTCCTTGAACACGGTCGAATACTGTTCGCCGGCGATGATCGCCTTGACCGAAGCGGTCTCGGCGTCCTGTCCGGTGACGATCGGCCATGGCTGATCGGCGGTGCCGTAGCCTACGGCGCGCAGCGAAGCGATGATGCCGCGCGACAGGCCGTCATAGGGCGAGAGCACGCCATCGACGCGGCTGCCGTCCGAGTAGTTGGCGGAGAGCAGATTGTCCATGCGGGCCTGGGCGGTTGCCGCCAGCCAGCGCAGCGTGCCGACCTTGTCCATGCCCATCTGGCCGGACTTCACGACGAGGGTCTTGTCGTCGATCAGCGGCTGAAGAACCGACATGGCGCCGTTATAGAAGAAGAACGCATTGTTGTCGTCCGGCGAACCGCCGAACAGCTCGATGTTGAACGGGCCCTTCTTCTCGGGATAACCGAGACCCTTGAGCAGCGATTTGGCCTGGATGACGCCGACGCCGAAATTGTCGAAGGTGGTGTAGTAGTCGACATTTGGCGTCTTCTTGATCAGGCGGTCGTAAGCGACGACGACAACGCCGGCGTCATTCGCCTTCTGCAACGCATCGCCCATCGTGGTGCCGTCGATCGAAGCGATGATCAGCGCCTTCGGGCCCTTGGTGATTTCGTTTTCCAGCTGGCTGAGCTGGTTCGGAATGTCGTCCTGCGCGTACTGCAGGTCGACAGTGTAGCCCAGAGCCTCGAGCTGGGACTTGACGGCGTCGCCGTCGTTGATCCAGCGCTGCGAGGTCTTGGTGGGCATCAGCACGCCGATCAGGCCTTCGCCCGCCTGCGCCGGCAGCGTCATGGCCGCGATGCCTAGGGCCGCGACGGCGGCCAGTGTCTTGATAATCTTCACATTAACTCTCCCTGGTTGATGGACGCGTACCCTTGGGTTTCGTGGGCCGCGCAATCGTGCAGGAGCGCCAAACGCGCCGCTGCCGTCAATCGATCTCCGGTATCCTCCCAATCGGCCCCGAGACTCTGGTTTCAATCGATACGAGTTTTCCCTCGTCACCGACCGTCAAGCCTCAGGACGCGCGAAGGGTGTGTCGCTTTGCCATAACTGTCAAATGCGATCTTTGATGGTTGCTATATCGAGACTGATATGGCTTAGGCTAGTGACGACGCTGCCGGATCCTGCCAGGGCGCTGGGCGTAAGAGTAGGGAAGAATCATGGCAGCGCTGCGAAATCCTGGCGGAATATCAGCCAGTTACGATGAAATCCCGGGTGATGGCGGAACCTTGCTGCGCAGCGGCTTGAGCCTGCGTCACATGCGTATGATCGCAGCCCTCGACGAGCACAGCCGAGTGAGCGCCGCGGCCCAGGTCATGAACATCTCGCAGCCGGCGGCCTCGCGCATGATCGCCGAGATGGAGGCCGTGCTCGACGTCAAGCTCTGCGAAAGGCTGCCGCGCGGCATCACGCTGACACCCTATGGCAAGGCGTTGGCACGGCGCGCGCGATCGATCCTGCTCGAGATGCGTGAGGTCGACCGCGAGATTTTCGAGCTCAAGGCGGGCAAGGGCGGCTCGGTATTCCTGGGCGCGGTGACAGCACCGGCGATCGAGCTGGCGGTGCCGGCGATCCGCGAGATCCGGCGCCTTTATCCGCGCATCGAAATCACCATGCAGGTCGAGACCTCGAACGTCCTGGCACGCGAGCTGATCGCCTCGCGCCACGATTTCATCATCGCCCGCATCCCCGACGACCTCAATCCGCGGCTGTTCGAAGCGCGCGTCATCGGCGTCGAGAAAGCCTGCCTGATCGTGCGCCGCGGCCACCCGCTGACCAAGGGCAAGGCGGTGCGGCTGGAAGACACCGCCGCCTATGACTGGGTTTTCCAGTCGGGCGGCTCGCCGCTGCGCCAGGCGATGGAAAGCAACTTTTTGAACCGCAACATCGCGCTGCCGGACCGCATCCTCAACACCAGCTCGCTGCTATTGACTCTGGTCATGGTCGCGCAATCCGACGCCATTGCGCCGGTTTCGATCCAGGTCGCGAAGTTCATCCAGAACCCCGAAGGCCTGGCCGGCGCCATCGATGTTGTCCAGACTGAATTCGACATCGAGGTCAGGCCCTACAGCCTGATCACGGTGAAGAACCGCGCGCTGTCACCGGCAGCCAAGATGCTGCACGACTTTATTCTGCGGGAGGTGGGATAAGGGCTGGAGCGGCAAGCGGAGCGCATCCCGTGGCCGGCCAGACGACCAGACAGGCCCGCCAGCAGCGGCGCCGATGCACGTCGGCCACTACTGCCTGATGCTCAAAAAAGGCCCGCCAGCAGAAGCCAGCGGACCAAGGGTAGACTTTCCGGTTGGGGTCATTCGAGGCCCCGCCGACCCTCAATGTGAGATATTCCACGAACTGGCACATCGGCCAAACAGATGAAAGACGGCCAGCCCGGGCTGTAAAACTGCCTATAAATCCGCTGGTTTTCAGCTTGGCCAGAACAAGTGCAATGCACCGGGGGGCAAAAGCTGGAGCGGGTAGCGGGAATCGAACCCGCGCGTTCAGCTTGGGAAGCTGACAAGCTACCATTACATCATACCCGCGCTGGTTCCTCCGATATCATGGCCCGGCGCCGATGCGCAATCCGGTTTGAGGGCTCGGCTTGATGCAGGGCTATCAACTGCGTATTTCTAGGCATGTGCCCGAATCGCGGCACCCGACTGTGGAGACAGGCTTGTCCGCACTGAACCGCTTTCTCGGCGATACGCCGCTCCGGGTGATCCTGAAGCTGCTTGTGGTGTCGTTCCTCGTCGGGCTGGTCATGAATGCCTTCGGCTGGTCGCCGATGGATGTGCTTTATGGCATTCGCAAATTCTTCATCGACCTGTGGAATTTGGGCTTCCACGCCATCGACCGCTTTCTCGGCTACATCCTGCTCGGTGCCGCGATCGTCGTGCCGGCCTTCATCCTGCTCAGGATCGCTAACTACCGGAAGTGAATTTTCAGGCGTAGCCCGCCGCCACCTCGAACAGGATGGCATGCCGTGCAGCAAGTGCTGCGACATCCGTCGAATAGCCGCCGCCGATAACGCCGCATACCGGTATGCCAAGCGTGCGGAAATGGCGGATCACCATATCGTCGCGGGCGCGCAGCCCGTCATCCGTGAGCGACAACCTGCCGAGCCGGTCCTCGACATGGACATCGACGCCGGCATTGTAGAAGACGAGGTCCCAGCGCCTTCGCGCCGACAGCTCCGGCAGGATGGCGTCCAGCCGCTCCAGATAGGCTGCATCGCCGGCGTCGTCGGGCAGGGCGACATCGAGATCGGAGGCGATCTTGCGCGCGGGGTAGTTGCGGTCGCCATGCATGGAGAAGGTAAACACGCGCGGCTCGTCGTTCAGGATATCCGCCGTGCCGTCGCCCTGATGCACGTCGAGGTCGACGACCAGGATGTTTTGGACAGCAGCTTCGGCGAGCAGCACCAGCGCGGCAACGGCTACGTCGTTGAAGGTGCAGAAGCCGGCGCCTTGCGCGCGCCGTGCATGATGGCTGCCGCCGGCGGTGTTGCAGGCGATGCCGTTCAGCAACGCCAGCCGCGCCGCCAGCACCGTGCCGGCCGTTGCGAGCTGCGCCCTCAGCGAAACCCGCGGTCCGACGGGAAAGCCGATCTCGCGCTCGATCGCCACCAGCACTTTGCAGGCAAGCACCTGGTCGACATAGTCTGCCGCGTGGGCAAGCTTCAGCCATGATGGCCGCGCCGCCTCCGGCTTGTTGAGCGCTTCGGGACGTGCCAGGCCGCGTGCCCGCAACGCATCCATCAGCAGCGGATATTTGCTCATCGGGAAGCGGTGGTTGACGGCGAAGCCGGCGTCATAGTCGGGATGATGAACGATCTGCAAGGGCATGGGGCGGCCGGTGCGCCAGAGGCGGATTTCGGTTGACCATAACGGGGTGGATGGTTGCGCGAGGTCCGCAAACTGGGGCACATCGGCTGGCCGATCAAGCCGCAACAGGAAGCAACACGCGTTTGGAGCAGGCTTTACCCACCGAAGCCCACGCCACCGAAGCCGGGGCCTTCGTCGTCACCAACCGCTCGGTGCTCGCCATCGCCGTGCCGATGACGCTTGCCTATCTGACGACGCCGCTGCTCGGAATTGTCGACACGGCGGTGGTTGGGCAGTTCGGCGACGCCGCCCTTCTCGGCGGCCTGGCGGCCGGCGCCCTGATCTTCGATGTCGTCTTCACCACCTTCAATTTCCTGCGCTCCGGCACCACCGGCCTCGTCGCCCAGGCCTTCGGGCGCGGCGATGCGCTGGAGGAGCAGGCGGTGTTCTGGCGCGCCGTGCTGATCGCGGTCGTCGCCGGCGTCGTGCTTGCCGCGCTTGCGCCGCTGGTCTCCACCGCCGGGCAATGGTTCATAGGCGCCGAACCGCGCGTCAGCGCGGCGATGGACGTCTATATCCGCATCAGGATGCTCGCGGCACCGTTCTCGCTGATCAATTACGCCATCCTCGGTTACGTGCTTGGGCGCGGCGAGGGCGGGCTCGGGCTGATGCTGCAGTTGATGCTGAACGGCATCAACATCGTCCTCTGCTTCCTGCTTGGCCTGGAGCTCGGCTGGGGCGTTGCCGGCGTTGCCTGGGCAACGGTCACCGGCGAATTCGTCGCCATGCTGCTTGGTCTCGCCATTGTCGGCCGGCGCTTTTGGGCGGCGCCCAGGCTGCCGCGCCACCGCGTCCTCGATCTGCCGGCATTCCTGCGCATGATGTCGCTCAATCGCGATATCATGATCCGCTCCTTTTCGCTGCTCGCCGCCTTCGCGCTGTTCACGCGCCAGGGCGCACAATTCGGCACTCTGACGCTGGCCGCCAACGCCGTGCTGATGAACCTCTTTCTGGTTGCCGGCTATTTCCTCGATGGTTTCGCCACCGCTGCCGAACAGCTCGCCGGGCGCGCCATCGGCGCCCGTGCCGCCACGGCGTTTGATCAGGCGGTGCGTCTGACGCTGCTTTGGGGGCTCGGTCTGGCCGGCGCGGCGACGCTCTTCTTCCTGCTGGAGGGCACGGATCTGATCGCCCTGATCACGACCTCGACGGACGTCCGCGCCATTGCCGACATCTACCTGCCCTGGGCGGCGTTCACCGCGCTCAGCGGCGTGCTGGCTTTCCAGATGGACGGTGTCTTCATCGGCGCAACATGGTCGCGCGACATGCGCAACATGATGCTGTTGTCATTCCTGGCGTTCAGCGCCGCGCTGCTGATCCTGGCGCCGGCCTTCGGTAATCACGGCTTGTGGGCGGCGTTGCATGTCTTCCTGCTGGTACGCGGCTTCAGCCTGCTCGCCATATTGCGGCTGCGGGTGCGCACAGCCTTTAACTGATCGCTAAAGCGGTTTCGCCGCCCAGTGATCGAGGCGGCTGTCGCGAAGCTCGCACAGCGACTTCAGCCCTTGATTGTCCATGAAACGGGCCATGCCGGAAAGAATGCGCCCCGGCAGCGCGGGCCCGGCATAGATCATGCCGGTATAGAGCTGCACGAGATCGGCGCCGGCACGGATCTTTTCCAGCGCCGTCTCGGCGGAATCGACGCCGCCGACGCCGATGATAGTGGGATCCGGGCCAAGCAGTTTTCGCATCCTTGCCAGCACGATAGTCGAGCGCTCGAACAAGGGTTTCCCCGAAAGCCCGCCGGTCTCGCCGGCAAGGCCGGCGCTGCTCAGGCCGGCTCGCGCGATCGTTGTGTTGGAGACGATGACGCCGTCCATTTGCTTGTCGCTGATCTCGGCAGCGATGTCCTCAAGCTCGGCCTCGACCAGATCCGGCGCGATCTTGAGGAACACGGGCGGTTTTGCCGGTGCCGCCGCACGCGCGGCCATGACCCGCGACAGGAGCTCGCCAAGCTGTTCGCGCGCCTGCATGTTGCGCAGGCCCGGCGTGTTCGGCGAGGAGATATTGATTGTCAGATAGCCGGCGTATCGCGCGAATCGGATCACGCCGCGCTCATAATCACTGACGCGGTCGGCGCTGTCCTTGTTGGCGCCGATGTTGATGCCGATGATGCCGGGGCGGCCTTTTCGGGCGGCAAGACGCTTCTCTGCGGCGGCGTGGCCTTCATTGTTGAAGCCCAGCCGGTTGATCACCGCCCCGTCCGAAGGCAGCCGGAAGATGCGCGGCTTCGGATTGCCCGTCTGCGGCAGCGGCGTGATCGTGCCGACCTCGGCGAAGCCGAAGCCGAGGCCGAGCAGCGCGTCCGGCACTTCGGCATTCTTGTCGTAACCCGCGGCCATGCCGAGCGGGTTCGGGAAATCCAGCCCGCAACGGCTGACCTTTAACCTGTTGTCGTGCGGCGGACGACCGGCGACCGGCAGCCCGCATCTCAGCGCGGCAATCGACAGCCCATGCGCGGTTTCCGGATCGAGCGTAAACAGCAGTTTCTGGCCGATCCGGTCGAACGCGCTCATTCGGCCTCCAGCGCCGGGAATTCATGCCGGCCGTCAGCGCCGAGCGGCAATGCCTGCACCGAAACGACCGCATCGAGGCCGAGCCCGCCATAGAGATGCGGGAACAGGGCGCCGCCGCGCGAGACCTCATATTTCAGCGCATCGCCGAGGCGCGCGCTATCGACGGCGACCAGCAGCAACCGGCTTTGGCCGGCGAAATGTTTGGCCGCCGTTTCCCGAACCTGCCCGGCGGTAGAAAAATGGATGAAGCCGTCGGCGACGTCGATCGGCGCGCCGGTGAAGCCGCCTTCTCTTTCAGCCTCGCGCCACAGCGCCTCGGGAACTATCTTGTAGATGATCTCGGACATCGTTGCGCTATAGTCCGAACCGACCACGCGGGGAAGGGCAGGCCCGTGTTCTTCCCCATTTCAGGTTCATCCCCATTTCAGGCGCAAACTGTGATAGATTGCGCTGACTGGCTCATGGAGGAAAACATGCGTCTGAAACACGTCTTGATCCCCGCAGCAGTGGTGTCGCTTGTCGCGGCGTCGGCCTTTTCCGAGGAAGCCGATCGCTACCGGTTGGAGAAATCGGCCAATGGCTATGTCCGCATGGATACGCAAACCGGCGCCATGTCGCTCTGCGAGGAACGCTCCGGCCAGCTCGTCTGCAAGACGGCGGCCGACGAACGTGCCGCCCTCCAGGATGAGGTCGACCGGCTGCAAAATTCGGTGAAGGCGCTCGACGAGCGCGTCGCCAAGCTCGAAAATTCGCTTGCCGCGCGTTTCGAATCGACTTTGCCCAGCGAGGAGGATTTCAACAAGACGATGGGCTACATGGAGCGCTTCCTGCGCAGCTTCATGGACATCGTCAAGGACATGGACAGGGACGAAGACGGCGCCAAGCCCAATTCGCAAAAGACCTAGGCAATTCGCAAAAAGACCTGGGGCGGGAATAGCAAGCCGGCCACGCCGAACAGCAGGCGTAGCGTTATGATCGTTCAGATCCTGCAAGGCGGAAAATCGCCAACGGGATTCGGGGAGGGATATCACCGTTGGGCTACACATTCGTCATTGCCGACGATCATCCGCTTTTTCGCGGTGCATTGAGGGAGGCACTCGCGGGCATCGGAGACGTTGCCGCCATTCACGAGGCCGGCGATTTCGAAAGCGCCAAGGCGCTGGTCCTGGCCAATGAGGACGTCGATCTGGTGCTACTCGATCTCTCGATGCCGGGGGCAAGCGGCCTTTCCGGCCTGATTTCGTTGCGCGGCATCCATCCGGCGGTGCCGATGATGGTGGTCTCGGCGCATGACGACCCGGTGACGATCCGGCGCGCGCTCGATCTCGGCGCCTCCGGCTTCATCTCCAAATCGGCCAGCATGGAGGAGATCCGCAATGCTGTGCAGTCGGTGCTCGCAGGTGATATCGCGGCACCCGCCGGGGTCGATCTCGGCGTCGAGCGCGATCCTGAGATTTCCGACCTGATCAAGCGGCTGCAGGCGCTGACCCCACAGCAGACGCGCGTGCTCGGCATGCTGGCTGAGGGACTGCTCAACAAGCAGATCGCCTATGAACTCGGGGTCTCCGAAGCGACGATCAAAGCGCATGTCTCGGCTATCCTGCAGAAGCTCGGGGTCGACAGCCGCACGCAGGCGGTCATCCTTTTGTCCAAAATCGGCAGCGACCCGGTTCAGGCGGCCGGCTGATTCCTATTCGGCCGCCGGCGCCAGCGGCCTGACCCTGGCCATCATCGAGCGCAGCATCGCCGGTTTCAGTGGTTTGCTGATCACCGGCACGTCGAGCCTGCCGGCAGCGCCGCGAACCTCGCTGGAGCGGTCGGCGGTGACCAGCACGGCCGGCAGGTCCTCGCCATGGATCGCACGCAACTGGGCGATCAATTCGAGGCCGGTCCTGTTGTCGAGATGATAGTCGGCAAGCACGATGTCCGGCCGATGCATGCCGGACCTGTCGAGATCCTCCGCGCCGGAAAGCGTGTCGACGCTGCAGCCCCAACCCTCGAGCAGGAGCCGCATGCCGTCGAGGATGCGGGCGTCGTTGTCGATGCAGAGCACATGGAGCCCGGCAAGCGAGGCCGCGGCACGGGCAGGCGGCTTCGCCTCGGCCTCGCGCCGCGGTGCCTGCACGGCCACCACCGGCAGCAACACGGAAAAGCGTGTGCCCTTGCCTGGGTTGGAGAAGATCCGGATTTCGAGGCGCAGGACGCGGGCGATGCGGTCGACAATGGAGAGCCCAAGGCCGAGGCCTTCCGCCTCGCGTGCGCCCTCGTCGAGCCGGGTGAATTCGCGGAAGACGGTGTTGAGCTTGTCGCCGGCAATGCCGATGCCGGTGTCGATAACCTGGATCTCGGCCAATTCGCCGCGCCGCCGCACGCCGACCAGGATGCGGCCATGGCGCGTGTATTTAATGGCGTTTGAGACCAGGTTCTGGATCAGCCGGCGCAGCAGATTGCGGTCCGTCATGACGCTGAGCGACGACGGCATGATCGAGAGTTCGAGCTTCTTTTCGGCGGCAAGCGGCCGGAAGTCGTTGCCGATCTGGCGCAGCAGCCCGTCGAGGCCGAAGCTCGTATCGTCCGGCTTCATCGCGCCGGCATCGAGGCGCGAAATGTCGAGCACCGCGCCGAGGATGGTCTCGACCGATTCCAGCGACGATTCGATGTTCATCGCCGCCTTGCCGGCAGGTCCCTTGCCAGTCTTCTCGATCAGTGACGAGCAATAGAGGCGGGCGGCGTTCAGCGGCTGCAGGATGTCGTGGCCGGCGGCAGCGAGGAAGCGGGTCTTGCCGAGATTGGCCTCCTCGGCCAGCATCTGCGCCTGCGCCAGCTCCTCATTGACGCGGGTGAGCTCGGCGGTGCGGCTCTTCACTCGCTGTTCCAGGGATTCGTTGGCGCGCTTCAGCGCCAGATCCTGCTCGACGCGTCCAGAGATGTCGGCGTAGGTGGCGACGATGCCGCCGTCCGGCATCGGATTGGAGCGCAATTCCAGGATGCGCCCGCTGGTCTTCAGCTCCATCTGCCATGGGCTGACGAAGCTGGTCAGGCGGTTGAGCATGGTGACGCGCTGGTCTGCCGGTATGTCACCGCGCTCGGCAAGGTGGCGCAGGATACGATCGAGTGAGACGCCGACCTGGCCCATCTCGTCGGGCAGGTCGAACAGCGCCCGGTACTGGCGGTTCCAGCAAATCAACCGGAAATCGCGGTCGAAGACAGTGATGCCCTGTTCCATCTGGTCGAGTGCGATCTGCAGCAGATCGCGATTGTGCTGCAGCGCCTCCGTGGCGTCGTCGAGCAGGCGGAAGGCGTCCTTGGATTCGCGGTCGTTGCGGCGCAGCAGTAGCGACAGGATCAGCCGCGCCGAAGAGGAGCCGACGGCACTGGCCAGAAGCTGCTCGGAGAAGCGGATGACATCCATGCTGGCCTGTTCGTTGCCGTGCAGTGAAGTGCCGCCGCTCTTTTCGAACGACTGAAATGACCGCTCGGTGCGTTCGACACCGAGATAGCGCGCGATCGTGTCCTTGAGGTCGTTGACGGTTATGGTGGTGCGGAAGCGGCGCAGGCTCGGCAGCGGCCCCGCCTCGCGCGGCACGAAGATCGATGCCTGGATGCGTTCCAGCGGCACGGAGGCGCGCGACAGCGAGCCGAACACAAAAAAATCGTGTTGATCGACAGGCTCCACAGCACGCCATGGTTCAGCGGCTCGGCGACGGTGCCGAAAAGAGCCTGCGGCCGCAATGCATCGAAGCCGAACAGGCCGTGGACGAGGATGCCGGTATCGGGCGCGACGAGCGAGGGAAGCAGCAGCGTATAGCTCCAGACGACGATGCCGGCGACCATGCCAAGTGCGGCACCCCTTCCGTTGGCGCCGCGCCAGATCAGGCCGCCGATCATTGCCGGCGCGAACTGCGCGATCGCGGCGAACGACATCAGGCCGATCGAGGACAGCCGCGCGCTATTGGTGCTCTCGCGGTAGTAGAGAAAGGCGATGAACAGCATGATGAAGATCGCCGCCCGCCGTACATTGAGGATGAGCGTCGACCAGTCCTCGTTCTCGGATGTCGTGGTCCGCAGCAGCCGGCGCACGAACAGCGGAATGACCAGGTCGTTGGAGATCATGATCGACAGCGCGACGCTTTCGACGATCACCATTGCGGTCGCCGCCGACAGCCCGCCGATGAAGGCGGCCATGGCCAGCACGTCGTGGCCGCTGAACAGCGGCAGCGACAGCACGTAAAGGTCGCTGCTGGTCCTGGGGCCGACCAGTTCCAGGCCGGCCAGCGCGATCGGCAGCACGAACAGGTTGATTGCCACCAGATAGAGCGGAAACACCCATGTCGCGGTGCGCAGCTCGGCCTCGCTGCGATTTTCGACGATGGTGACGTAGAACTGGCGCGGCAGCATGAGGATGGCAAAGCCGCTCAGGCATGTCAGCACCAGCCAGGTGGCGAGCGAGGTGTTGTAGCCCATCGCCTGGCGCACCTGCGTGTTTTCGGCGAGCCGGTCGAACATGTCGCCTGGCCCACCGAAGATCAGGAACATGACCATCAGGCCGATTGCCAGGAAGGCGGCGAGCTTGACCACGGTTTCGACTGCCACCGCCAGCACCAGCCCGTCCTGGTGCTCGGTGGCATCGGCGTGGCGCGTGCCGAACAGCACCGCAAACAGCGCCAGCAGCATGGCAACGACCAGCGAGATGTCGCTGACGAACGGATCGAACGACGGCGGCGAGCCGGTATAGTGCTCGACCATCAGGCTGACCGAGCCCGAGATCGCCTTCAATTGCAGCGCCATATAGGGCACCGCGCCGATGGTCGCGATCAGCGTGGCGATCGCCGCGACAGCAAAACTCTTGCCGTAGCGGGCGCCGAGAAAGTCGGCGATCGAGGTGATCTTCTCGGTTTTGGCCAGCCTGACGATGCGCTGTAGCAGCGGAAAACCGAACACAAACACCAGCACCGGTCCGATATAGATGCCGAGGAACTCGAGGCCGCGCTCGGAGGACAGGCCGACCGAGCCGAAGAAGGTCCAGGAGGTGCAGTAGATGGCGAGACTGAGCGCATAGATGAAGGGCCGGGCGCGGCCAGGCCCGGATGAAGTCGAGCGCCGGTCGCCCAGGCTGGCGATGACGAACAGCAACGTCACGTAGGCGATCGCGATGATGACGATGAACCAGCCCTGCACGGCTCGAACTTCCTCCCTGCGCCGGCTTTTTCATCCGGCCTTGCAGACGCAATCACAGCTTGGCGACCGAGTCCATCGCGGCTTTCGGCGCATTATGGCCGCGGCTTCGCACAATCAAGGCCGGGGAAACACGTCTTTGCGCCTGTCGCAACCGCAGGTTTTTGCTATTCTGCCGGCCGGTCGATGCCGAGGCGTGGACGGCAGCACGGCCGGTCAGGACAAGGAGGGTCGAATGCTGAAAGAATTTCAGGAATTCATTTCAAGGGGCAATGTGATGGACCTGGCCGTCGCCGTCATCATTGGCGCTGCCTTCGGCAAGATCGTCACCTCGCTGGTCGACGACATCATCATGCCGGTCATCGGGGCGATTTTGGGCGGATTGGACTTCAACAACTATTTTCTGCCCTTGTCCTCGGCCGTTAACGCCACATCGCTGGCTGAGGCAAAGAAACAGGGCGCGGTCTTCGCCTATGGCAGCTTCATCACCGTGGCGCTGAATTTTCTCATTCTCGCCTTCATCATCTTCCTGATGGTCAAGGCGGTGAACAATCTGCGCCAGCGGCTGGAGCGCGAGAAACCGGCCGCCCCGGTTGCCCCGCCACCGGCCGACGTCGCGCTGCTCACCGAAATTCGCGATCTCCTCGCCAGAAAATAGCGCCTGCGGCAACTTTCTGGACCAAAACCCCGGTCGCCTGCGGCCGGGGTTTTCTGTTTTCGTCCGCCCTGAAACACGCTAGCAGTCGAGCAAACGAAAACGGACCCATCCATGACCCTGATCGATACTCTGCGCGCCGAAGCGCGGGCGGCGCCTGAAAGCGGCATTGTCGCCGTCATGAACCGTGGCCGCGGCCGCGACGGCATGATCCCGCTCTGGGCCGGCGAGGGCGACCTGCCGACGCCTGCCTTCATCACTGATGCCGCCGCCAAGGCACTCGCCGGCGGTGAAACCTTCTACACCTGGCAGCGGGGCATTCCCGAACTCAGGCAGGCACTCGCCCGCTACTACACCAGGCATTTCGGCAAGACTTTCGCCAACGAGGAATTCATCGTCACCGGCTCCGGCATGCATGCCATCCAGATGGCCATCGACGCGGTGGCCGGCAAGGGCGACGAACTCGTCTACCTGTCGCCGGCATGGCCGAACTTCGCCGCCGCCGCCGGCGTCGCCGGCGCCGTGCCGGTCGCGGTCACGCTCGACCAGTCGGGCAATGGCTGGTCCTGCGATGTCGACAAGATCGCAGCCGCGATCACGCCGCGGACCAAGGCGCTGTTCGTCAACACGCCGTCCAACCCGACCGGCTGGACCGCCGACAAGGAGACGCTGCAGGCGATCCTCGACCTTGCCCGCGAAAGGGGCCTGTGGATCATCGCCGACGAGATCTATTCGCTGTTTCATTACGACGATAGTCGCGCGCCGTCCTTCATCGACATCATGGCCGATGAGGATCGCATCCTGTTCGTCAATTCCTTTTCCAAGAACTGGGCGATGACCGGCTGGCGCATCGGCTGGATCAAGATCCATCCCGCCTTGCAGCAGGTGTTCGAGAACCTGGTCCAGTATTCGACGTCCGGCGTTGCGCAGTTCATGCAGCGCGGCGCCGTCGTTGCCCTCGATGAGGGCGACGCCTTCATCGTCGAGCAGGTGGAGCGGGCGAGGGCGGCGCGCGACCTGGTGTGCGGCATTCTCGCCGAAACCGGCAGGGCGCGGTTCACCGTGCCGCAGGGCGCATTCTATCTGTTCTTCGCGGTCGACGGCATCACCGATTCCCGCGCCGCGGCCTTCGACATGGTCGACCGCGCCAATGTCGGCCTGGCTCCCGGCACCGCCTTCGGCCCCGGCGGCGAATCCTTTCTCAGGCTATGCTTCCACCGCCGTCTCGACCAGCTCGAGGAAGCCGCGCACCGGCTGGCGAAATGGATGAAGGCTGTGTGAGGTTCGGGTCGGACGGAGCCGGATACGGGCGCAGGCAACCTGGATCGCTGCACTTCTCGGCCACTGTAACGGCATGATGGGGTGGACGGCGCCCGACGGCATCGGATGTGCCAGAATGAGTTCGTTGAGATCTCAAACAAGGGAGCCGTCCGT